>JANXYJ010000185.1 GCA_025350105.1 Terriglobia bacterium
TTTCAAGGGCTATCGTCCGCAGTTTTATTTTCGGACGACGGACGTGACGGGCGTGGCGCAGTTGCCCGAGGGCATGGAGATGGTGATGCCCGGCGACAACGTGCAGTTGGAAGTGGAACTGATCACGCCGATCGCCATGGACAAGGGCTTGCGGTTTGCGATTCGCGAAGGCGGCCGCACGGTGGGCGCGGGCACGGTTAGCGAGATTTTGGAATAACAACATTTCCGGGCGCAAGCCCGGGAATGTCTACGGAATAAAACCGGAAACTAAACAATGAGCAGCTTACGTGAACGCATTCGAATCCGCTTGAAGGCCTACGATCACCGGATCCTCGATCAATCGACAACCGAGATCGTGGACACCGCCAAGCGAACCGGCGCATCCATTGCCGGGCCCATTCCGCTGCCAACGGTGCGGAATTCATATACGGTGTTGCGCTCGCCGCACGTGGATAAGAAGAGCCGCGAGCAATTTGAGATCCGGACGCACAAGCGGCTGCTGGATATTCTCGAACCGACCCAGGACACCGTGGATGCGTTGATGAAACTGGATCTGCCAGCGGGCGTGGACGTAGAAATTAAGGCATTTGGAAAAGGCAAATAGAAGCGAGCAGCACAAGCTTCTGTAAGGATTTTATGAGCCCAGGAATTCTAGGGAAGAAAATCGGCATGACGCAAGTGTTCCGGCCGGACGGCCAAGTGGTGCCCGTCACGGTACTAAAAGCCGGACCGTGCATCGTGGTGCAGCGCAAGACGCCCGCCAGCGACGGCTACGACGCCGTGCAGTTGGGTTTCATGGAATACGTAAAGAAGACCAGCGTCAATAAACCGGAAGCCGGACACATGAAAAAGTCTGGCGCCGAAGGCGTACGTTTTCAGCGCGAGTTCCGTCTGGAGAACGGCGCCAATGCGGATATGAAAGCCGGCGACCGCGTGCTGGCGGACGAGTTCAAGCCCAATGAAATCGTCGATGTGATTGGTATTAGCAAGGGCAAGGGTTTCGCGGGCGTGGTGAAGCGGCATCATTTCCGCGGTAGCGATGCCACGCACGGGTCCATGTTTCACCGGGCACCCGGGTCGATTGGCGCGTCGAGTTTTCCTTCGCGCGTTTTCCCCGGCATGCGCATGGGCGGCCAGATGGGCAACACGCGCATCACGGTGCGCAATCTGGAAATCGTGCAAGTGGACGCCGAAGACAACGTGATCCTGGTCAAGGGCGCGGTCCCCGGCCCCAACGGTGGATACGTGATTTTACGGAGGGCGAAGAGGTAGTCATGCCTAGCGTAGACATCATCGATCTTAATAACAAAAAGGTTGGCAGCATGGACCTTTCCGACGCCGTTTTCGCGGCGCCGGTAAATCAGGCGCTGCTGTATGAATCGGTCCGCAACTACCTGGCTGGCACGCGGCGCGGCACGGCGTCCACCAAGACCCGCCATGAAGTGGCCGGATCGGGCAAAAAATTGTGGAAGCAAAAAGGCACGGGCCGCGCGCGCATGGGCTCCATCCGCAGCCCACTATGGCGTCACGGCGGGACGACGCATGGTCCGCAACCCAAAGATTATTCCTACAAACTGCCACGCAAAATGTTACTGGGCGCCTTGAAGAGCGCCTTAACGGCTAAGTTGCGGGATGGCGAATTGCGCGTGGTGCGCGATTTTTCAATCGCCGAAGCGAAGAGCAAGCATATGCGCAAGACGCTCGATACCCTCGAAGCCAAGCGCACGGTCTTGTTGGTCGAAAACGGCGAAAACCGCAATCTGGAACTCTCCAGCCGGAATCTGGAAGGCGTAAAATTGGTGCCGACCAAAGACGTGACGGTCTACGATCTTCTGGCTCATCAACAGATATTGATGAGTGAATCGGCCGCGCGAAAGTTGTCGGATGCACTGGCGGGGACATCCAATAGCCCCTCACCCAGCAATGCGGAGGCAAAATAAATGGCTAACGTATTTGGAGTCATCAAACGGCCTTTGGTCACCGAAAAAGGGATGACCGCGAAGGAAAGCAGCCAAACGCTGTGTTTTGAAGTGGACGCGCGGAGCAACAAGAACGAAATCCGCCACGCGGTAGAAAAGGCGTTCAAGGTGAAGGTGGAAGAAGTGCGCACATCCACCACGGCCGGCAAGTTGCGGCGGCGCGGCAAATTTTCCGGCTATCGCGCCGATTGGAAAAAAGCCTGGGTACGGCTGAAGACCGGACAGAAGATGCCGGAGTACTCAGAGATTTAGGTTGTCGAGAAAAGCCAATGCCGATTAAGAGCTACAAACCGTTTACCCCGACCCGCCGTTTTGCCACGGTGGTTACGCGCGAGGAAATCACCAAACAGAGGCCGGAGAAGAGCCTGGTGGAGGGCAAGCGCGCCACCGGCGGACGCAGCAGCACCGGCCGCATTTCGTCCCGTTTCCGTGGCGGTGGCCACAAGCGCGATTACCGCATCATCGACTTTAAGCGGGACAAAACCAACATCGTCGCAGTGGTGGCCGCGATTGAATACGATCCCAATCGCAGCGCGCGCATCGCGCTGCTGCACTATGTCGACGGTGAAAAACGCTACATCTTGGCGCCGGTTGGCTTAACGGTCGGCCGCAAAGTAACTTCAGGGCCGCAGGCCGAAATCTTCGTGGGCAATTCCCTGCCCCTCAAAAACATCCCTGCCGGTACCATTGTTCACAATATTGAACTGAAGCCGGGCAAGGGGGGCCAGATGGCGCGCTCCGCCGGCACGCAGGCACAGTTGGTTTCGAAAGAAGGCGGCTATGCGCTGCTGAAGCTGCCCTCCGGAGAAATCCGCAAAGTGTTGGTGGATTGCGCGGCGACCATTGGCCAGGTGGGCAATGTGGAGCACGAAAACGTCAGCCTGGGTAAAGCGGGCCGCAAGCGCTGGATGGGTAAAATGCCGCACAATCGCGGCGTAACCATGAACCCGGTGGATCACCCGCATGGTGGTGGTGAAGGTAAGACCAGTGGCGGACGCCATCCGGTTACGCCCTGGGGCCAGCCTACGCGCGGATATAAAACGCGGAACAACAAGCGCACCGACAAGTGGATCGTAACGCGTAAGACGAAGAAACGTTAAAAAGCGAAACGTTAAAGCGAATAAAGCGAGATAACACAAAATGGGCCGTTCACTGCATAAAGGACCTTTCGTTGACGACCACCTGATGAAAAAGGTGGAAGCCATGAATGTGAAGAGCGAGAAGAAAGTGGTGCGCACCTGGTCGCGGCGTTCGACGATCCTGCCGGAATTTATCGGCCACACCCTGGCGGTGCACAACGGGAGAAAATTCATCCCGGTGTATGTGACGGAAAATATGGTGGGCCACAAGCTGGGTGAATTTTCACCCACGCGGACCTTCAAGGGACACGCAGCAAAAGCGGCGCCCGAGAAGTCGTCGAAGCCGTCCTAGTAGCAGGAGCGAGATATTATGCAAGCTAAAGCGGAAGCCCGATACATTCGCATGTCGCCCCAGAAGATCCGGTTGGTGGTGGACTTGATCCGCGGCCAAAAGGCCGGCGACGCGATCAATATTTTGCGGAGCACCAATAAGCGCATTGCGCCGTCGGTGGAAAAAGTTTTGCGTTCGGCCATCGCCAACGCCGAAAACCGGTTTAACGATATTGACGTGGACAAACTGCTGGTGACGGAAGCGTACGTGAACGAAGGCCCGCGCATGAAGCGAGTGCGTCCGGCCCCGATGGGCCGGGCCTACCGGTATCAGCGCAGGATGTCGCATATCGTCGTGAAGGTTGGCGACGGCGTCAAAACGGAAGTGAAAGCCGGGGTAACCAATTAAATGGGTCAGAAAACACATCCCTACGGGTTCCGCCTGGGTGTCACCAAAACGTGGCGCTCGCGTTGGTTCGCCAAGCACGACTACGCCAAGCTGCTTCAGGAAGATCTGGAACTGAAGGATTCTCTGCGCAGCCGCTTGAAGTCGGCCGGCATCAGCGCGATTGAAGTGGATCGTCCCGGCAATAAGCTGCGCATTTCGATCTTCACCTCGCGTCCCGGCATCATCATTGGCCGCAAGGGTGCGGAAATCGAAAAGCTGAAAGCGGATCTGGCGAAGAAGACCAAGCGCGAAATCTTCATCGACATTCAGGAAGTCCACAAACCGGAGCTGGACGCCCAACTGGTTTCCGAATCGATCGCACTGCAACTGGAAAAACGGATTGCGTTCCGCCGTGCCATGCGCAAAGCAGTGGATTCGGCCCTGCGCTTTGGCTGCAAGGGAATTAAGGTTCGCGTATCGGGCCGGCTGAACGGCGCCGAAATCGCGCGCACCGAATGGTATCTGCAAGGGCAGCTTCCCCTGCACACTTTGCGCGCGGATATCGATTACGGCTTCAGTGAAGCCCACACCACCTATGGTGTGATCGGCATTAAATGCTGGGTTTATAAGGGTGAAATCCTGCCTGGCGGCAAGAAAATCGGCCTGCGCAACGAAAATGAAGGACGCCGTCCACCCTCGCGTGACCGTCGTGATGACCGCCGCAGTGATCGGGGCGGTGACCGAGATCGTGCGCCGCGCCCTGCGGCGATTCCGGAAACCGGCGGCATCGTCCAGGCAGCACCGGGCGACATGCCTTCGCGAACCTCGGCTCCCATTCTGCCTCCGATGGCAGCGCCGACGCAGCCCAGCTGGAAACAAGATAAGC
The DNA here is from genome assembly GCA_025350105.1 of Terriglobia bacterium. Lineage (GTDB taxonomy): Bacteria > Acidobacteriota > Terriglobia > Bryobacterales > Bryobacteraceae > Palsa-187. Next base: position 4,663 of record JANXYJ010000185.1, read on the forward strand.
CTGCGGCAACCCCTGCGGCAGACAGCCCCGCAATTGCTCCTCCCGTAACCAGTGAACCACCAACTGAAGGAGGCAAGGAATAAACCATGTTAATGCCCAAGAAGGTCAAATACCGCAAGCAGCAACGCGGACGGATGACCGGCAAGGCCTGGCGCGGATCTTCGCTGGCGTTTGGCGATTTCGGTTTGAAGGTTTTGGAATGCGGTTGGATCACCGACCGTCAGATTGAAGCGGCGCGCGTGGCGATGACGCGTTCGATTAAACGCGGCGGCAAGGTATGGATCCGGCTATTCCCGGACAAGCCCATCACCAAGAAGCCGGCCGAAACCCGTATGGGAAAAGGCAAAGGCGCGCCGGACCAGTGGGTAGCGGTGGTGCGGCCGGGCAAGATTCTGTTTGAGATGGAAGGCGTGAGTAAAGAGATTGCGGCGGCGGCCATGCGGCTGGCGGCGGCGAAATTGCCACTGCCCACTAAACTAGTGGAACGCGACGGGGCTCAATAGGAGCGGCTCAGAAGCAACGGGGCCAAGAGTAAACCAGCATGAAACAAAACGCAGATAAAGCACGGGCGCTGAGCGAAGTGGAACTGGAAAAACAGTTGAAGGACGGAGCGGAACAAATGTTTCGCCTGCGTTTTCAGCTGTCGATGGGCCAGGCCGACGGTTTGAAAAAGCTACGCCAATTGCGCAAGGAACGCGCGCGCATATTAACCATCCAGCGCGAAAACGAATTGAAGCGGTTGGGAACGGCACCCGCCGCGCCAGCAAAAACCGCCAAAGTAACGGCCCGGCCGGTCGCGAAAAAAGCCAAGGCCGCTAAACCCGCGGCCGAAACTGCGGGCGCAATCAAAGCCCCGGCAGTGAAAAAGGCGGCTGCCAAAAAAGCGGCTGCACCAAAAGCGGCTTTGGCCACCACGAAGACAACGAAATCAACGAAGACGACGGCGAAGGAATAGAAGGCTTATAGTATGGCGGAAAACGTCACCAAAACCGGCATCACAACAAATAGCGCGCGGGCCGAAAAAGGCAACAAGAACGAAAAGATCGGCGCCGTAGTCTCGGCCACTATGACCAAGACCATCGTGGTCCAGGTCACTCGCCGGGTGCCGCATCCTTTGTATAAGCGGATTGTCACCAAGCGCAAAAAATTTTACGCCCACGATGAAAAAAGCGAAGCCAAAGTGGGCGACGTGGTGAAGATCATCGAATGCCGCCCGCTGAGCAAGTTAAAGCGGTGGGAGCTGGGTGAAATTGTCCGTAAGGCCGTGCAGGTGACCACCGACCTGAGCTCCATCGGAATTCAGACGGGGCCGGAAAAGCGCGTGACCAATAAAAAGGGCAGCAAAAAAGGCAAGAAGTAAGTCTTGGCAATTTTTAGTTACTGGGGAGAACTCACATGATCGGAATGCGTACCATTCTCGAGGTTGCCGATAACAGCGGCGCGCGCCGGCTGCAGTGTATTGCGCCGCGCGGTGGCGACCTGGGATTGCGGGCGGGTTTGGGTGACATCGTCACGGCCAGCGTGAAGGAATGCACGCCCGAGTCGGCCATCAAAAAAGGCAAAGTGGTGCGCTGCGTGATTGTGCGGATGCGTAAGGAAGCCCGCCGCAAGGATGGAACCTACATCCGGTTTGACTCCAACGCAGCAGTTCTGATCAATGAAGTCGGCGAGCCGGTCGGTACGCGCGTATTCGGGCCGGTGGCTCGCGAGCTGCGCGAGAAAAAGTACATGAAAATTGTGTCCCTTGCCCCGGAGGTTATTTAACTCAAATGGCGACTCGAATTCCACCGCGGCATCAAAACGCGCCGAAGGTCAAGATTAAGCTCAAAATCCGCAAGGAAGACATGGTGAAGGTGATTACCGGTAAGGACAAAGGCAAAACCGGCCGGGTCCTGGAAATTCACGCCACCAAGGGCAAGGTTCTAGTGGAAGGCATGGGCATGATCAAGCGCCACACCAAGCCCAATCCGCAGCAGCAAATCAAGGGCGGCATCGCGGAAAAAGAAAGCCCGATTGCGCTTTCAAACGTAATGGTGCTGACCTCGGGCGGAGTGGCCACGCGGGTGGGCTACAAGATGGAAGGGTCATCGCGCGTGCGCATCGCCAAAAAGGGCGGCGAGATTTTGGATAAGAAGTAACAAGAAGTAAGGATTTCATATGGCAGCACGGCTTAAAGAACAATACCTCAAAACCATCGTTCCGGCTCTGACCAAAGAGTTCGGCTATAGCAATCCCATGGCAGTACCGAAGGTGGAAAAGATTTCGCTGAACGTGGGCATGGGCGAGGCGACACAGAACGGCAAACTGATCGATGGCGCGATGAACGAGTTGACGGCGATTGCCGGACAGAAGCCCATCATCACCAAGGCGCGCAAATCCATTGCGGCTTTTAAGCTGCGTGAAAACATGCCGATCGGCTGCGCGGTGACGTTGCGCGGCGAACGCATGTACGAATTTTTGGACCGCCTGGTGAACGTGGCGCTGCCCCGCGTGCGCGATTTTCGCGGCGTCTCGGCCAAGTCCTTCGATGGGCGCGGCAATTACACGCTGGGCTTGAAAGACCAATTGATTTTCCCCGAGATCGACTATAACAAGGTCGAGAAAAGCAAGGGAATGAATATCTGTATCACCACCACCGCGAAAAATGACGCGGAGGGAATGGCTCTGCTGAAGCATCTGGGCATGCCGTTTAGCAAGTAAAGCGCAATCCACTAGGAAATCTAAAAGATGGCAACTACCGCAAAAATCGCACGTGACGAAAAACTGGCTCTGGCCAAGGCGGCCAATACTCCCAAGCTGCGCTGCCGGCATCGCAACCGCTGCTTCCGCTGCGGGCGGGCACGGGGTGTGTTGAGCAAATTCAAACTGTGCCGCATTTGCTTTCGCCTCCTGGCGTTGGCCGGTGAAATACCGGGCGTTACAAAATCGAGCTGGTAAGACGTCGAGCGGGTAGGAAGGCCTCAGGGAATTGAAACACATGTCAGGAAATAAACTGCCGGTTTTTATGCAGGAGGACGAGTAGGAATGACGACATCCGATCCGATCGCCGATATGCTCACGCGCATCCGTAATGGGCTGGCGGCGAAACATCCCAAAGTGGATGTGCCGGCTTCGCGCTTGAAGACCGACATCGCAAAAATCTTGAAGGATGAGGGCTACATCGCCAACTACAAGTTGACCGAAGACGGCACCAAGAAATCCATCCGCATCTATTTGAAGTACGCCGCCGGCAACGTGCCCGTCATCAGCAAGATTGAGCGCATTTCGCGTCCCGGTTGCCGGGTGTACGTGGGCACCAAGGGTGTTTCGCGGGTGCTGGGCGGTTTGGGCGTTAACATTTTAACCACGCCACGCGGCGTGATGACCGGCTCGTCGGCTCGCAAAGAAGGCGTGGGCGGCGAAGTTCTGTGTCAGGTTTGGTAAGGATTTCCTAAGAGGATTTTATGTCACGAGTTGGAAAAAAGCCGATTCCGCTGCCCAAGGGCGTGAAAATCACCGTCGGCGCGGCCAGTGCGCCGGGCACCTTGCAAGAAGCCACGATGTATGTGGAGGGGCCCAAGGGAAAGCAAAACGTTCCGGTGCCGCACGGCATCACCATCACGCAAAAAGACGGCATCATGGAATTGCAGCGCAACGGCGACGATAAAGCTGCGTTGCATGGTCTCACCCGGGCCTTGGCGGCCAACGCCATTCAAGGCGTGTCCACTGGATTCACTCGTGAATTGGCCATCTTCGGGATTGGATATAAATGTGAGGTGAAGGGGCGCATTGCAGTCTTCACGCTGGGTTATTCTCACACCATTGAATTCTATTTGCCGGATGGCGTGGACCTGAAAGTGGACAAGCCGGCGGCCAATCTCACGCCGCTGACGCTCACCGGATCGGACAAACAAGTGGTTGGTCAGGTGGCCGCGAAAATGCGCGCGCTGCGTCCGCCCGATCCTTATAAGAACAAAGGCGTCCGTTATGTGGGCGAGGTACTGCGCAAGAAAGTCGGCAAGACCGGCGCTGCGGGGGGCAAGAAATAAATTATGCGAGGCGATTCCAAAAATCAGATCCGGCTGCGCATTCACAAGCGGATCCGCCGCCGCGTGAGTGGCACCGAAGCGCGGCCGCGGCTGGCCGTGTTCCGCAGCGTGAAACACATTTATGCGCAGGTAATCGACGACGCCAAGAGCCATACCGTGGTGGCGGCGTCCAGCGCGGAAAAGGCCGGCAAAAACGGCGGCAACGTAGCTGGGGCGAAAGAGATTGGCAAATTGGTAGCGGAGCGCGCCAAGGAAAAAGGCATTAAAGCCGTGGTGTTCGACCGCGGCGGGTATCAGTATCACGGACGCGTTAAAGCGCTGGCCGATGCGGCGCGTGAAGCAGGTCTGGAGTTTTAAGTCAAAATATGTCGACCACGATTGCAAAACGCATCGACGCCAACAGCCTGAACCTGAAGGAACAGGTGGTGTCCATCAACCGCGTCACGAAGGTGGTGAAGGGCGGTAAGAATCTCAGCTTTTCTGCGCTGGTGGTGGTGGGCGACCCCGCCGCGAAGATCGTCGGCTATGGCACAGGCAAAGCCAAGGAAGTTCCCGCAGCCATCAAAAAGGGGATCGAAGCCGCAAAGAAAAATCTGCGGCGCGTACATGTGTTGGCCACCACCATTCAACATCCCGTGCTGGGATGTTTTGGCACTGGCCGCGTTTTGTTAAAACCGGCCCCGGCCGGTACCGGCGTGATTGCCGGCGGTCCAGTGCGTGCGGTGATTCAGGCGGTGGGAATCCCCAACGTGCTCACTAAGTCTATCGGTTCGCACAATCCGCATAATGTGGTGAAGGCCACCATCGATGCGCTGGAACAGTTGCGCGACAAGGCGGAAATCGCCGAGCTGCGCGGCATCGCGATCGAGAAGGTAAGGTAGTCAGGTAAACGTTATGGCAACCACGACAACTGGAACCATCAAAATCAAACTCATCGGCAGTCCCATCTGCACGCCCGAAAAGCATAAAGTAATTGTGCGGGCGCTGGGGCTCAAAAAAATGAACCGCATCGCGGTGCGTCCCGATACGCCGGCATTCCGGGGTATGGTAAAGAAGATCCCGCATTTGCTGGCAATTGTAGACTAGGCGCTGTTTGCGTTAATCAGGAAGAACCCAATGAATCTCAGCGAACTGAAACCACCCGTCGGGCAGAAACAAAAGCAACAGCGCGTAGGCCAAGGTATGGGGACCGGACGCGGCAAATTTTCCGGCCGCGGCGCCAAGGGCGCCAAATCTGTCTCCGGCTATTCCCGCATGCGCGGTTTTGAAGGCGGCCAGATGCCCTTGCATCGCCGTTTGCCCAAGCGCGGCTTCAACAACATTTTCCGCAAGGAATTCGCCATCGTGAACGTGGCTGCGCTTGAGGCGCTGGCCGGAACGAGCTTTGACGCGGAATCGCTACTGAAGGCCGGGGTCATCCATAAATTGAAAGACGGGCTGAAAATTCTGGGTAGCGGCGAGCTGACCAAGAAGATCAGCGTCAAAGCGCATATTTTTTCTGAATCGGCACGCAAGAAGATTGAAGCCGCCGGCGGCGTCGCTGAAGTAATCGGAAGCTAGCATAGATCAGCACCCTATAAACAAGGACCCCGTTTATGAAGTTTCTTGAAGCCGTCACTAACGTCTTTCGCGTTCCCGATCTGCGCAAGCGGCTTCTGTTCACGCTTGCCTTGTTGGCGGTGTATCGCCTGGGTGGACACATCCCCACGCCGGGTATCGACACCAACAAGCTGGAAACTTTCTTCCAACAAAACTCCGGCACCATCTTCGGTTTTTTAGATCTGTTTAGCGGCGGAACTTTCCGGCGCCTGACGATTTTCGCGTTGGGCATCATGCCCTACATCACCTCGTCCATCATTCTGCAGTTGTTGACCGTGGTTGTCCCCACGCTCGAAAAGCTGCAAAAAGAGGGCGAACTCGGCCGCCGCAAAATCACCCAGTGGACCCGTTATCTCACCGTCATCCTGGCGCTGATTCAATCCTTCGGTATCGCCCAAACACTGCAAAGCGCGGGCCAGGGATTTGTCACCAACCCTGGAATCGGCTTCGTGCTGATGACTATGCTCAGCCTCACGACGGGAACGGCATTCATTATGTGGCTGGGTGAACAGATCACCGAGCGCGGTGTCGGCAACGGCATGTCGCTGATCATCTTCACCGGCATCGTCGTTGGTTTGCCGAACGCCATTTACGAAATTGTCAGCAAAATTCAAACCGGCGACTGGAACGCCCTGCAAGTGATCCTGATCCTGGCGATGATGATCGCGGTGGTTGGCTTCATCGTCTTAGTGGAACGCGGCGAGCGCCGTATCCCAGTCCAATATGCCAAGCGCATTGTCGGGCGCAAAATGATGGGTGGACAGTCGACGCACTTGCCGCTAAAGGTCAACGCTGGCGGCGTAATCCCCGTGATTTTCGCCAGTTCGCTGCTGGCCTTTCCGCAAACGCTCACCAATCTTCAATTCGTCAAAGACTCGCCCGTATTAAGCGGGATGCTGGGCGCCATCTCAGGTGCCACACCACTCTACTACTTGCTCTACACGACACTGATCATCTTCTTCTGCTTCTTCTACGTCTCCATCATTTTCAATCCCAACGAAGCAGCGGATAACATGCGAAAGTACGGGGGATTCATCCCCGGCATCCGGCCCGGCAAAAATACGGCCGACTACATGAACAACATTCTGACCAAGATCACAGTGGTCGGCGGCTTGTACCTGGCGATTTTGTCGCTGGTGCCGCAGATCATGATCTCTGGTATCAAGCTCCAGCGCATGCCGGGCATTGGCAACTGGATTGACGCGCACTTTCCGCGTTTCCTGCTGGACGGCCTGGGGGTCAATTTTTACTTTGGTGGAACCAGCCTGCTGATTGTAGTCGGCGTCGCCATGGATACGGTCAATCAGATTGAAGCGCAGTTAATCATGCGCCATTACGAGGGGTTCACGCCGCGCGCGGGCCGCATTCGGGGCCGGCGCAGCAGCGTGTGAGGTAAGTTGCCGGAAAATGAGCCGGTTATGCCTGATTCTGTTCGGAGCCCCAGGCTCGGGCAAGGGAACGCAAGCCAAACTGCTGAAGCAGATGTTGAGCTTGCCGCATATCTCCACCGGCGACATGCTGCGGGAGAGGGTAGCGCGCAAAGACGCGCTGGGTTTGGAAGTGGAAGGAATTTTGCAGGCCGGCGGTTTGGTGCCGGATGAAACGGTGAACCGGTTGGTGAGCGACCGGATTGAACAACCGGATAGCGTGAAGGGATTTATCCTGGACGGTTATCCGCGGACGGTTCGGCAAGCGGAGATTTTGGTGGCGCTGTTGAGGGCGCTGGCGGTGACCACCGTGGTGGTGCATCTGGAAGTGGATTACAATGTAGTCATAGCCCGCCTTGCCGGACGCCGCCAGTGTCCAGCGTGTGGGGCGCTGTACAGTTTGTCGCCCAACGCGCCAACCGTTTCAGAAGTATGTGACTACGACGGAGCCACCTTGGTGGTCCGCGACGATGATCGTGAAGAAGTGGTGACGGAACGCTTAAAAGCGTATGACCGGCAAACCGCGCCGGTGCTTGAATATTTCCGGAGGATGCAGACGCCGCATTTTGCTTTGGACGGCGCGCAACCGGGTGGTCCGCAAGTGATTGCACGAAAGATACAGGATTATTTGAAAACCAATTTCGGCGACTATCTCATAACTGGGAATCCGGGGAATCGAACTAGCCGGTGATTGTTCGCAAGAATCAAGCCGAACTCGAGAAGATGAGGGCCGCGGGCCTGCTGGTTTACCAGGTGCTCGATACCCTGAAGAAAATGGTCGCCGAAGGTGTCTCGACGCTGGATCTGGAAATGACCGCGGAGAAAATGATTGTGGCTGCGGGCGCCCGGCCGGCCTTTAAGGGCTATGCGAACCCCCAGGCGGGGAGCAAGTTTCCGTATGTGCTGTGCGTTTCGGTGAACGACGAAATCGTCCACGGAATGCCGTCGGAAAAAAAGATTTTGAAACGCGGCGATATTGTTTCGCTGGATACCGGGGTGCAATTGAACGGGTATTACGGCGATTCGGCGGTGACGGTGGCGGTGGGTGAGATTACGCCCGAAGCGCAAAGGCTGCTGGACGTCACCCGCGAGAGCTTGGAACTGGCGATTGAAAAAGTACGGCCGGGTAACCGGCTGTTTGATATTTGCGGCACGGTGGAACAGCACGTCATTGCCAACGGATTTACGGTGGTGAGGGAATTTGTGGGGCACGGCATCGGAACCCAGATGCACGAAGAACCGCAGATCCCCAATTACGTGGACCGGCGCAACGAAAACCCTCGTTTGAAAGAGGGGATGGTTTTGGCGATTGAACCCATGGTGAACGCCGGCGCGGCCGGCAGCCGGGTGAAAGCTGATAAGTGGACCGCGGTAACCGAGGACGGAAAGTACTCGGCGCATTTTGAACACACCGTGGCGGTGACGGCCAACGGACCCTGGGTTCTAACGAGGCCGTGAAGCGTGGGCGAAGTGAAGGGAGTAGAAGCGATCGTGGTAGAAATTCTGCCCAGCGCTGCTTACAAACTGAAGCTGGCCAACGAAGACTTGGTAGTGGCGCACGCAGCCGGGGCCACCGCCGTGAATTTTGTGAGAGTCCGTCCGGGCGACAGAGTGCGAGTGGAACTTTCCCCGCATGATCGAACCCGCGGCCGGATCGTAGAATTGTTGAAGTAGCGGAAGTTGGAAGCAGCGGAAGTTTTAAGGTTAAGAGGCAACTATGAAAGTCCGGGCATCGGTAAAGAAGATTTGCGATAAATGCAAAGTGGTCCACCGCGAAGGCGTGGTGCGCGTGATTTGCGTGGTTCCGAAACACAAGCAGAGGCAGGGGTAAAGAAATATGGCTCGTCTAGCAGGCGTGGATTTACCAGCGAAGAAGCGGACCGAAATCGGTCTCACCTATATTTACGGGATTGGCCGCACGCGCAGCAAATCCCTGTGCTACCGCGCGGGCGTGGATCCCAACAAAAAAGTCGCCGACCTGACCGAGGACGAAGTCAATAAGATTCGTCTCATTTTAGAAGGCGAAGGCTCGGTTGAGGGCGATCTGCGCAAAGAAATCTCGATGAACATCAAGCGCCTGATCGAAATGGGCGCGTATCGCGGATTGCGTCACCGCCGCGGCCTGCCCACACGCGGCCAACGCACGCACACCAACGCCCGCACCCGCAAGGGTCCGCGGCGCGGCACGGTGGCCAACAAGAAGAAAGCCAGCGCGAAAACCTAAAGGTTAACGGCAACAGAAGACACGGAACATAAAACATGGCAACCAAAGCAGCAGCCAAAACCGCCGGCAAGGCACCCGCCAAGGGCGGCAAGAAAAAGACCTTCAAGAAGAAGGAAAAGAAGAACGTCCCCATTGGCCTGGTCCACGTGCAGGCGTCGTTCAACAACACGATTGTGACCATCACGGACACGGTGGGAAATGTTTTATCCTGGTCCAGTTCCGGCTCGCTCGGCTTTCGCGGTTCCCGCAAAGGCACGCCATTCGCGGCGCAGCAAGCCTCGCTGACCGCGGCCAACAAGGCCAAGGAATCCGGCCTGCGTACGGTCAACGTTCAGGTGAACGGACCGGGCGCCGGACGCGAATCCGCGGTCCGCGCCCTTTCCACGGCGGGTCTGGAAGTGCGTATTATTAAAGATAAGACTCCGATTCCTCACAACGGATGCCGTCCGCCTAAGAAACGGCGCGTTTGAGTTTTGTTTAGTAAGCAGGACGAAGATAGCCGTAACGACTATCGTAAACTGCACCTACTTTGTGCGACCGGTTAACGCCGGCACGAAAAGCGCCGCGAAAACGGCGTCAGAGAAAGAAGAGGTTGGAAATTGGCTCGATATATTGGTCCCGTGTGCCGACAATGCCGTCGCGAGGGCATGAAACTATTTTTGAAGGGCGAACGTTGCCACACCGATAAGTGCGCCATTGAAAAGCGTAACTTCCCGCCCGGGCAGCACGGTAAGGACCGCAAACCCAAGATTGTGGGTTACGGCCTGCAGTTGCGGGAAAAGCAAAAGGCCCGCCGCTATTATCAAGTGCTCGAGGGCCAATTCCGCAACCTGTTTGAAAAGGCCAGCGGCATGAAGGGCATCACCGGCGAAAACATGTTGAACATGTTGGAGCGTCGGCTGGACAACACAATTTATCGCACCGGTTTCGGCACCTCGCGGGCGCAAGCCCGCCAACTGGTGCGCCACGGACACATTCTGGTAAACGGCAAACGGGTAGATATCCCGTCGTTCCTGGTGAAACCCAATGACGTCCTGGAAGTGGCGGAGGGCAGCAAGAACAACCCGACCATCATGCACGCGCGCGACGCCACCGCGCATTCGCCCAGCCCGAATTGGCTGGAAGTAGATCGCGAAAACCTCAAGGCACGTGTCATCGGCCAGGCGAAGCGCGAGGATCTGGTGCAGATCCAGCTGAACGAACAGCTCATTGTCGAATTGTATTCGAAGTAGGCGGGTTTGACTGCGCTGCCGCGGGAGCCAACCATGCCGGCGGCCGCGCAACGGATTCCATTTCAACCAGCCAAAGTAAGCAACTGCAACACGAATGGATGCAACACCAGTGGACGGCAACAGTAAGGAGCCAAAATGTTCAAAGGATTTCAAAAACCAAAGCGTCTGGTGGCCAACACCGAAACGCTGAACGACCGTTATGGCATGTTCACCGCGCAGCCGTTTGAGCGCGGTTTCGGCGCCACCATCGGCACCGGTTTGCGGCGTGTATTGCTCAGTTCCATCGAAGGCGCGGCCATCACGGCGGTGCGCATTGATGGCGTCGCGCACGAATTCAGCCCCATCCCCGGTGTCACCGAAGACGCTACCGATATCATTCTGAACCTGAAACAAATTCCGTTCAAGATGATGGTGGAAGGCACGCGGACCATTCGCATCAAGGCCGAAGGCCCGGGTGAGGTGATGAGCGGCCAGATCGAAACGGACGCCGACATTGAAGTGCTGGACCGCAACATGCACGTGGCCACACTTGGACCCAGCGGTAAGCTGAACATTGAAATGCGGATCAAATCCGGCCGCGGCTATGTGGCGGCGGATCGCAACAACGACGAAGATCTCGCGGTGGGCTACATTCCCATCGACTCGGTTCACTCTCCGGTGCGCAAGGTAAATTTCTCGGTAGAAGCCGCGCGCCTGGGCCAGATGACCGACTACGACAAACTGACCATGGAAGTGTGGACCAACGGCGCCATTTCGCCCGCTGACTCCATTGGCCAAGCCGCCAAACTGCTGAAGGACCACATGGCCATCTTCATTAACTTTGAAGAAGTGCCGGAGTCCACCGAGGAACCGGCCGAGCGCGCGATGAGCCAGATCAACGAAGTGCTCAACCGCAGCGTGGAAGAGTTGGAATTGAGCGTCCGTTCCTACAACTGCCTGAAGAACGCCAACATTCAAACCATTGGCGATCTGGTGCAAAAGACCGAAGCCGAAATGTTGCGAACCAAAAATTTCGGCCGCAAGTCGCTCAACGAAATCAAAGAAATTCTGTCGGGTCTGGGTCTCACTTTCGGTATGAAGTTTGACGCGCAAGGCCGTCTGGTTTCGCCCAGCGGAACCCCGGCGCGCATCGGTACGCCGCTGCCGGAAAGCGAATGGCAGACCAGCAGCGTTGATGACGAAGACGACGAGGAAGAACCCATCGATGAGGCGCCGGCCGCCGAATAGTAACAAGATGATGAGGCGCCAGCCGCCGAATTAGCGTGCGCAAAGAATACAGGTCAAAAGAAAATCATGAAGCACAACGTATCCGGTTATAAACTCAAACGCGATGGCGGTTCCCGCAAGGCGCTGTTTCGCAATCTGGTCACCAGCGTGATCGAACATGAACGGGTGATCACCACCGTGCCCAAGGCCAAGGCCATTCAGCCTCTGGTCGAAAAGATGATCACCTTGGCCAAGCGCGATACGCTGCACACGCGCCGCCAGGCGGCTGCTTTTCTGCAGACACCAGATTCGGTGAAGAAACTGTTCGACAAGCTGGGCACGCGCTTCGGCCAACGCAACGGCGGCTATACCCGAGTGGTTCGTCTGGGCTTCCGCAAGGGAGATGGGGCGGAACAGGCCATCATTGAACTGGTGGGCTCGGAGCTGGTGAAGCGCGCTGCCGAACGCGCCAAGCGCCGCGAAGAACGCTTGAACGCCGTACGCCAGGGCAAGGAAGATGGCGACGAAGCAACCGGCGACAGCAAAGAATAGCGGCCAACTCTATTCAAACATAAGGCCCGGCCCGCGTTTCAAACGCGCGGCCGGGCTCTCGTTTTTTCGAAGACCTCTTTTGGCAACACCTTACAGCAGGAACTCGCGAAACTCGTCGTACTCCACCGCAAACTGCGCCACGATCTCGTCGTGATCCAACTCAACTCCGGCCATCTCCAGTTGCGCCCGTGCGTCCAACTCCGCCGAACCGGCCACCGTCGTCATTCCCAATGAGTTGACAAAGCGGTCCGCGCAATGCAAAACGCGGCTCAATGAAATCGGAGAACAAGAATTCGTCTCGACGAATGCGCCAGACAAAGAATTCGCGTTAGCGAATTCGCCAGGAGACGCTATCGCGCTAGCGAATTCACCCGCGTGATGCGCCGCCACGGCCCGGTGCACATACTCCGGCATTTCCCATCGCGCCAACATCACCGCCGAGACTTCGGCGTGATCGAACCCCAATATCTCTCGCTCGCACTCCACCATACTGCGGCCGGAGGCGCGTGCCATCCGTAACACCTCTTCACTCTGCCCGGGCAAATTTGCCGCGATCGCGAACTTCCCTACATCATGCAACAACCCAGCCACAAACGCGG
>JANXYJ010000006.1 GCA_025350105.1 Terriglobia bacterium
CGCGCCTGTGCGGGAACGCCGGGGTGAATTTGTGTTGATCACCGTCGTCATCGCCACCCGCAACCGGCGGGCGCTGCTGGCCGAAACCATCGCTACGGTAATAGACCAGACCTTTCAAGACTGGGAACTGCTGGTAGTGGACGACGGCTCCACCGACGATACGCCGGATTACCTGGCGGGCCTTCGCCACCCGCGCATTCGCGTTCTCCGTCAAAACCAACACCAGGAGCGCTCCGCCGCCCGCAACCGGGGCTTGGCGGAGGCCCGCGGCGTGTTCATTATGTTTCTGGACGACGATGACCTGCTGCGCCCCACCGCACTGGCGAATCTTTCAGCAGCGCTCCGCGCGGACCCCGGCGCGGTGGCGGCCTCCGCTCCGTGCCGTTTTCTCCAGGTAAACGGAGACACCGTAAAAGTCTACTGGCCGGCCAAGGCGTGCAGCCGCGTGATCTGGCGGGAGCTGTTGTTTGGCTGGTGGGCCAACTCAGGCCAAAATCTTTTCCGGACATCGGTGATCCGCGAAGTGGGCGGCTTTCCCAATCTCATCGCATGCGAAGACCGCAAGCTTTGGCTGACCGTGGCACGGCGCGGCAGAGTCTGTTTGATCCCGCAGGTTGAAATGGAATACCGCCAACACGCGGGCCAAAGCAAACCGGCGAATATCGACGAAATCCGCAGAGGTGTCTGGCGCGAATTCATAGAGGCTTTGCCGCCCGCCCAGCAAGCCGAAGCCCGCTCCATTCGCCGGGCGGCGGAGTTTGCGGCGCAATCGGAAATGGCCCGCTGTGAAGATCAGTGGCTCCGCGCCGTGCGCTGTCAACTGGCGGCCTTCCTGGTGGCACCCGGCCTGGTGTTCTCGCCCCTTACCGGCCGGCCGCTGTGGTGGGGACTGAAAAAAGCAATCCTGCGAGTGCCGGAAGCTCGCCCGGCAATGCCCAAAGTCATGCTCATTCAGGAGCGCGGCGCATGAAGATCGCCTTTGTGCTGGGCGATTTCCCGTCGCTATCGGAGACGTTCGTTCTCAATCAGATCACCGGTTTGATCGACCGTGGGCACCAGGTTTCAATTTTTGCCGAACGCCGCCCGGTGACATCACCAATGGCACCGGTCACTCATCCGGATGTCACCCATCCCGATGTCACTCATCCCGATGTCACTCATCCGGATGTAGAGAGCTACGGCCTGATGGATCAAGCCCGGTGGGAGTTCTTGCCCGAGAATCCGCTGCGCCGCTTACTGTCGGTCCCAACCGTCTGGAAATGGGACGAAGCGCATGTGCGCGCGCTCAATCCGTTTCAGGATTCCGCCTTGCTGCAGCTCTCGCTCCGTACCCTGTGGGCCACACATTTGTTTGAGGGAGCGCGCGATTTCGATGTGATTCAATGCCACTTTGGCGCGCATGGCGTCAAAGCCGCCCACCTGCGCCGCATGGGAGCCCTGCGCGGAAAACTGGTGACCACCTTTCACAGCGACGATATCGTTTGTTATCCAAAAGCTTTTCGCGGTAATGTCTATGCCCCGCTCTTTCAGCAAGGCGATCTATTCCTGCCCGTAAGCGAGTATGGGAAGCAGGCTCTACTGGCGCAAGGGTGTCCGGCGGAACGCACCCAGGTCCATCGTATGGGAGTGGATTTGCGCCGTTTCCGGAACCGCATCCAAACCAGTGTCCGGCCAGACTCCGGTGCCCGCGTTCGCGTCGTCACCGTGGGCCGCCTGGTGGAAAAAAAGGGAATAGCGGATGCCATTCGCGCCGTGGCCGCGCTGCCGGGAGGATTTTTGCGTGAGACGCTAAATCCGGCTGCGGTGCCGTCTCTAGACCATGTCAGCTACGAATTTGTGGTGGCCGGCGAGGGCCCGCTGCGTTCATCGCTCGAAAAGCTTGCCGCCGAATTGCGCGTGCCGGTGTTCTTCACCGGCGCATTGCCGCAGGATGACGTGGTGGATCTACTGGCCTCCGCCGACATCTTTCTGGCGCCCAGCGTCACCGCTGGCGACGGCGATATTGAAGGGATTCCGGTCTCCATCATGGAAGCCATGGCATCCGGGTTACCAGTGGTCAGCACCTGGCATGCGGCCATTCCGGAATTGGTGACCGATGGCGTCTCCGGTTTTTTGGCGGACGAGCACGACGTCCGTAGCCTCACGCGTTACTTAATGACCCTGGCCGAAAACCCCGAACTGCGAGCGCGCATGGGCGCAGCCGGCCGCAAGAATGTTGTTCGCGAGTTCGACATTGCCACCCTGGACACGCAGTTGGAGCAGCGCTATCAGCAATTACTCGCGCCACGCGCGGGCCAAGGCCAGTCCGTCATGCAGGAAATGACATAGAAGACTCGACAGAAAAGAAACGACATAGAATGCCGCAGCCTTTCGCCTCCATCATCGTTCCATCGCGAAATCGTAACGCCCACGTGCAGAAGTGCGTAGCGGCGCTGCTGCGCATGGACTATCCGGCAGATCGTTTTCAAATTATCGTGATTGATGACGACTCGCGCACGCCGGTTTTCATTCCGCAAGCGCTTTCCGAACCCCTCCGTGTCCGCGTGATCCGGCAACCGCACGCTGGGCCGGCCGCCGCCCGCAATCGGGGCATAGCCAGCGCGAAGGGTCCGTTGCTGGTTTTCACCGACGACGATTGCCGTCCGCACCCGGACTGGCTGGCGAAAATTGCACAAGCCTGGTCCGCTGCCCCCAGTGCGCTGATCGGAGGCCTAACCGTCAACGGGCTCCCCGGCAACGCTTATGCCGCCACCAGTCAGTTCCTGGTCGACTATCTGTACCATTACTTTGCGCACAACAATCCCAAGCAACGCTTTTTCACCAGCAACAATCTGGCGGGCGCGCTTGACCTTCTGAAGAGCGAAGCTGGTTTCGATGCCACCTTCCCCTTGCCGGCCGCGGAGGACCGGGATCTGTGTGACCGTTGGCGGGAGCGCGGCGGGGGTTTCGTCTATCTGCCCGATGCCAGGGTGGACCACTACCATGAAATGTCGTTCAAAGGCTTTTTGCGCCAGCAGTTTCAGTACGGCCGCGGCGCCAGTGTGCTGCGAGCTCGACGGAGCGCCCGCTGTGCGCGCTATCCCATCGAGCCGCGCGCGTTCTATTTGAAGCTGTTCGCAGCCCCGTTCCGGAGTATGCATCCAATCGCCGCCGCGCAGGTTTCGGCCCTCTTGTTTGTGGCGCAGGTTTGCAATGTTCTGGGGTTCTTTTATCAACGCCAGGATCGGCAAATGCTGCCGCACCGGGCGATGGCCCAACGCGCAGGCGGGTAGCAAGTACGTGGCACTATTTTTCGAGTCGCAGGAGGCCTAAATCTGGCTCGGAAGCAAACTCAGTGATCCGGATCGCTTGACTCCGTAGTAGCAGCTGAGCATCCCTGGTAGGGTGGTCCCACCGCAACAGCCAAATGATCTTGGGCGGCGGTCCGAAGCGGGTGACCAGCTCAGTGTAATGCGCTCCAGGGTCATACGGTGGTTCTCTTACAGATAGTTCTCTTACAGATAGTTCTCTTACAGCTGGTTCTCTTACAATTGCACCATATCACTCTCCAAGTCCCGGCGTGATGCTATTGCCAGGTCTCCCGCCCCCCGGCCTAACTGGCGCCGGGCAGCAGGTTTCCGGGCACGGCTCAGGCGGCTGGCTTTGCGCGGCGTCTACCAACTCCGCCACCATCTTGATGATGGCCGGATGCGTTCCTACCGTCGGTGTGCGGATCATGGTGATGCCCAACTCGGCGGCCCGCGCCTTGGCTTCAGTGTCCAGGTCGTACAGCACCTCCATGTGATCGGAAACAAAGCCGATCGGGGCGACAATCAGATTGCGCTTGGCTTGGCCCAAGACGCACTCTTTCATGTAATCGCAAATGTCGGGGCCCAGCCAGGGTTGGGTGGGTGGCCCGCTGCGGCTTTGGTACACCAGCTTCCAGTCCCTTATTTCAACTGCGTTCGCAACGTGCTTTGACGCCGCTTCCAGTTGCTCCACATATGGGCTGCTATCGGCCATCGACTGCGGAACACTGTGCGCGGTGAAAACCAGTTGCGCTCCCGGAAGCTGCGCGACGGCGGCGCGGACGCGCTCCACCATCGCTTTCAGAAACAGCGGATGCGTGCAAAATGGCCGCAGCTTGGTGATCCTGACGTCCGGCCCGGCCGAGCCAGCAGCAACAATGTTTTGCAGATACTGCCGGCATCCCGAATACGATCCAAACGCCGAGGTGGCCAAGGCCAGCGCGTTGCGCACGCCGTCCTTCTGCATTTGCGCGACGGTATCGGCCAGCATCGGGTGCCAGTTGCGATTGCCCCAGTAGACGGGGATTTTAAGGACCTTGGTCAGTTCGGCCAGCAATTCGCGATTCTGCTGGTTGATGGGGCTGACCCCGTTGAAGTGGTAGTAGTGCTCCGCCACAGCCAGCAGCCGTTCGCGCGGAACATCGCGCCCGCGTAAGACATTTTCCAGAAACGGTATGACATCCTGGTGCTTTTCAGGTCCGCCGAAGGAGACCAACAGGAAGGCGTCGTAGGGGATAGATGAAGAAGAAGCCGGCACGTTTTCATTTTACGGGATCGCATTCCTAGATCGATGTCCAGCGAACAAAAATGGCGTGCTTTTTCGGGCGATTCGCTTACTCAACTGCAAGGATCAAGAGTATGACGCGGTGTATTACGGCACTAGTAGGTTCGGTATTCTCTACCTGCCTAGGCGTCCGTGGACCTGTAACTTCTACCGGATGGGTGGGGGTCCCATGGTAAATAGTACTCGTGGTACCCTAAAATAGGTTAGTCGGAAGAACTAGTCAAAAGGTTTAGTCGGAACTGGCTAGGGTAGTAAAGAAAATTAGAAAGAACGGCTTGGTGCTGCCCACGTTGTTAGCCTTGGGGCGTTGTTAGCCTTCGGTCAGACGCGTGGGTGTGCGGAGAGAATCAATGCTCGCTCTTACAATTGCAGCTACGGTACATATTAGCGTCCTGGGAGCTTTCCATCCGGTGCAGTTCGAGTTGCGGCCCGCATCTGGCGCCACTCTAGTCGTGCAAGGTCTGCCCACGGAAAGCGGGGCGGAATCCGAGGGTCGTGCAGGGGCAGTGCCCAAGACGGTTGTCATGAAAGACGGCGCAACCCTGTTACTGACATGGGCCCGCATTAACGGTCCGGTGACGGTTACCGGACGATTTGGCGCGCCGGCACGCTTCTACCTGGTAATACCCGAGGCTAATGGGTCCGGCAAGGTAGAGCGCCAATATTTTGGCAAGCTGGAACTGCGCCGCCTGGGACCGCAACAACTGCAGGCCATTGTGGCGATGGACCTAGAAACCGCAGTGGCATCCATCGTGGAAGCCGAAGGAACCAAAGGACTTCCCTTCGAAGCCCGCAGGGCGCAGGCGGTGGCCACCCGGTCCTATTTGTTGGCGGCGGCGGGCAAACGGCACTCCGGGTACGATTTCTGCGATCAGGATCACTGCCAGTATATGAAAGACGTTGCGGCGGAAAACACGGCTGCCGCGCGGGCCACGGCCAGCACTCGCAGTCAGGTGCTGGTCTACCAAGGGAGCATCGTGGCGGCGCTGTATTCGGCCAACTGCGGAGGCCACACACGGGACCTGCATGAAGCGGGCTGGCAGGACGGGGCGACTCCAGCCGGGAAGTACCCATATTATGGGGTTTCCTGCCCGCTCGGTGGGACGGTAAGCGGACACCGTGTGGGCATGTGCCAGTTGGGGGCCATCCAGATTGCCCGCCAGGGCAAGACAGCCAACACGATTCTGGCGCATTATTTCCCCGGAACGCAGATCGGCGTAACGGGTGCGCGTGGAACCTTGCTGGCAAGTGTGCGTCCGAACGCTGCCCCGAATACTGGCAGAGGGCTCGGTTCGATCACCGCCAGTGCCAGTATCGGCCGGGGCGGGACCAGCCTGGTCGCGTCGAGTGCCTTGGGTAGCGGAATTACCTTGGGTGGGATTAACGCGGGTAAGGATGTCCGCGCAGCCAGGTGAAAGCCCGGTAGATTTGCTCGGCCAATACCACGCGAGCCAGTTCGTGCGGCATCGTCAAGGGTGAAAGCGCCAGTAACGCATTCGCACGTGGCTTCCATTCAGGGGGAAGCCCGTCACTGCCGCCGATGACGAATACCAGGTCGCGGGCGTCCTCCTCGGCCTTCTTCACCAGCGCCACAAAGCCAAGCGTATCAATGCTTTTGCCGGCCGGATCGAGTAAAACCTTGGTGGCGTCGGGGTGCTTCAAAAAGGGGTCGAAGCGGTCCGGACCATTTTTGTCAAGCCGTATTTCCCGCATCTCGCATTTGGCATAACGACCCGAGCGTTTGATGTATTCCTCCGCCATGGCGTTGGCCTGGGAGTTGCGGGGTTTGCCGATGTAGTAGAGGAGGACGCGCACAAGATTCTTTTGGAGACACATTCATGATAGCCTCCCGCAAATAGCGGCTTGCGAGAAAAGAACGGCCTTGCCTGCCCATGTAAACTACTCTTTGGAGTCGTCTATCCTATGAAACACGTTATCTTTCTTCTGAAACACGTTACCCTTCTGCTGCTGTGCGCAATCATAGCCATAGCCCAAGAAAAATCCACAGATCAACCCACGCTCGACGCTGGCGGCCAAGCTCTGGCCAGCTTGGCTCCCCAGATGGCCAATCAAACCGGTCCCGTCAAGCGCGCCGCCGACGGCAAGCCCGACCTCTCTGGCATTTGGAGCCCAGACCGCACATTCATCTATGACATCAGCAGCGCGCTGAAGCCGGGCGAGAGTTTGCCCATTCAGCCCTGGGCTTTGAAAGTGACCAAAGAGCACATGTCGAAGGACGACCCCGAGGCCAACTGCCTGCCTGCCGGCGTGCCGCGGATGGCGCCGTATCCGTGGAAGATTCTGCAGATGCCGGGGCTAGTGGTGTTTCTGTTCGAAGGCAACATTCACACCTACCGGCAAATTTTCATGGACGGCCGCAAGCACTTGGAAGACCCGGCGCCAACCTGGTACGGCGATTCGATTGGCGCTTGGGAAAGCGATAAAAATGGGGATACGCTGGTGGTTGACACCATCGGCTTCAATGACAAATTTTGGTTCGATTTCGCGGGGCATCCGCATACGGAAAAGCTGCATACGATAGAGCGCTACCATCGCCGCGATTTTGGGCATTTGGACTACGAAGTGACCATTGACGACCCTGGCGCGTACACCAAACCATTCACGATGGTTGGCCACTCCGTGCTCACGGACTCCGAGTTGATGGAATATATTTGCAACGAGAACAACCAGGACGTAAGCCACATCGTGGGCAAGGACGAACGGAAGTAACTTTGGGAGTGAATTAGGTACCCAGCAGCTTTTCGTACAGGCTCCAAGTCTGCTCAACCGCATTGCGCCAGGGAAACAGGCGGGCGCGGGCGATGCCGCGCTCACTGAGACCGGCGCGCAGGGCTTCGTCTTCCGCCAACTGATGTAACGCATCGGCCAACTGGTCGACGTTTGTCGGATCAATCAACCAAGCGGCAGTGCCCGCCACCTCGGGCATCGCCGAAGTGTTCGAGGTGATCACTGGCACGCCATGCGCCATGGCTTCCAGCACGGGCATACCGAAGCCTTCGTCAAGCGAGGGAAAAGCGAAAATTCGCGCCCGGGCATAAAGCGTATCTAGTTGTGCCCGCGAGATGTGGCCCAGCAATTCAATGTCCGCGCGGCGGGGACTGTGCTCAACGGTGCGCAACTCCTCGGCGGCGCCAAAACCCTCGGTGGCGCCAGCCAGGAACAGGCGCCAGCCTTTTGGCATCTTCTCAAAGGCCTGCACCAGGCGGCCAATGTTTTTGCGCTTCTGAATCACACCGGCCGACAGGACGATGTTTTCTTTGGGATGTTGCTTTGCACTGGGCAGATGCACACCGTGCGGGATCACATGAATGCGCGCGGGTTCCACGTTCAGCAGTTGTTCTACCTGCAAAGCCGTGAAGCGTGACACGGCGATGACCGCGTTACTATGCTCCGCCGCGCGTCGCGCCTGATCGATAAAACGCGCGCGAAATTCAGGCGAAGAATAGTTTCCGCTGATCACGAAGAGATCATGAAATGTGGAAACGGTGCGCTTGGCCGGAGCGTCAACGCGCTGATTCAGGGAATGAAACAGATCGCAGTTGGGAGCTGCTTGCGGCATTCCCAGTAAGACCCGCCGGTGGGCGTTTCCAGGCAAAGGGCCGCTGAACGACCGGAAGAATCGATTCGGCCGGTAGTAAAACTGAAACGGCTGCGCGGGCTGCGTTTGCGCCAAGCCGAACAAAAGCTCACGCGAATAGATGCCGACGCCGGACAGGTTCTTGCCCAAGCTGTAGGTGGCGTCGATGCCGATGGTTGCTGAGGAAGTGGCGATGGACACAGGCGTGAAGCAATTCCGGCGCTCGCCGAACGGATTTCTGTTTGCGGCTTACGTGATGACTGCCACTGGCAACGCAGCGAACGCCAACAGGTTACTATAACAACCCAGGAAGACGGCAATCCAGTAAGCCTAAGGTAGTGTTCTAAAAGTGCGTTGAGTGATTTTTTCTATCCTTTCGCGTTTATTGATGCAGTGTATCTCCACGGGTTGGGCCATCCTTCACAATGGCCGATCTTCCAGAGGATCGCACGAAGCGGGCAGCATCGCTACTCACTTTCAGCGCTAGCGCTGGCAGATGATCTGCTTTCTCAACCGGCATCGGCAGCTTCACTTGGTCAGCGCGGTGGCCAAAAAACCGCCGAGCGCGGTTCGGAATACTTCGCGAAAATCTCATCCCTCCGCAAAACGAAGGCTGGTGGCCGCCCTAAATCCTAATGTCTCCATACGCGACACATTCACAGTCGACAGTTGTAGGACCATTCACTGTGCTACAATTGAGGCATGGCCAGCATTACCAGGGACATTCGCCAGGATCTACGAGAACGGATTGAGTTAGCGACTGCGGAGCGGGATGGTAAACACCGCGAACTCGCAGCACTAGATAACCACATTCAAAATTTACAGACAGTATTGTCTAAAGAGGAGTCTGCTTGGGGAACTTCTCTCTTGGTCCCCCCTTCGCTTCTGCATCCAGCGGTTCACCCTTTGCGCGACATTTTGATGGACCTTTTGCAAGACGGGGGGATTTGGTCGGGAGCAATGCTTGCTCGCTATGCTGTTAAACAAGGCTACAACTTTGGAACGGCCAGCCCCGGCAGGGCAACACACTCAACATTGATCAGTATGGCCAGAAACCTACAGGTTCTTAGTGTAGGCGAGGGGAAGTGGAAGATTCTTGGCTCTAGCCACACTGAAGATCAAACTCTGGAAGGAGCGGGCGAATAGGGTAGATTAACTTTGTCGAGTGCCTACCCTACCGCACGTAAATGCAAACGGCCTCACGGCCAGAATCGAGATGATTAGTATAGAACCTCCATAGCTAACCAGTAATCGACTCATACAACACGCTCTGCTCGGCTTGCGACGGGCAGAGTCCCAATATGGCCGAAGCGCTTATCCTAGACGGTCCTGGGACAGGAGCCTGCAACTCCTGAGCGATGGGTTCGATCCCCACTTCGGCCTCACCCACAATCATCGTCGATTGTCGCGTATGTGTCAATTTAGGACACCACCAAGCTTAACGCCTATTGCCGAGCCGCGGCCAGGTTCAGTACAATGAGGCGCGAATCGCCGTTTGAAAAGCGGCCTTAGGGAGGTTGTTTTGAAAAAAGGTTTCGGCATTTGGGTTTTTAGCACCTGGATGATGACGTTTTCGCTGGTGATTCCTGGCGAGCTATTAGCGCACCACGGCAGCGCCATCTACGACAACGGGAAAGCGGTGGTGGTGAAAGGCGTGGTCACTGAATGGACCTGGAGCAACCCGCATTGCCTGTTGGAATTCGATGTGAAAGATGCCAAAGGCAATTCCGTGCACTGGGTGGCGGAGGTGAGCAACCCGCCGGACATGACCGCGCGCGGATGGACCCGGAAAATGTTCAAGCCCGGCGACGAAGTGGACCTGACCTTGGTGGCCGCGAAAAACGGCGAGCCGATTGGGCGTATCGTTCGAGTGGTGGTGAACGGGAAAACCTATGCGGGCATGGGTGCGGTTCCGGGCGAGGCGAAGCAGTAAATGCGCGCGGCTATCTTATTTATCTCGACCTTGTTCATCGCGGCGTTCATTGCCACCTTGGCCGCATTTGGCCAGGCTCCCAAGCGCGACCTGACCGGGATTTGGGCTCCCGTAAACGCCATCGACGGCATTGCCCCCAACGGAGCGCGCAATATGCCGGCGGACGGAAAGCCCGAACACGAGTTGCCTTACACGGCGGCGGGCTTGGCGGCGCTCAAAAAGAATCGCTCCTCCAATGGACCGAATGAGGTTGCCGCAGCCGATGAAAATGACCCCGCGCACGTGTGCGATCCGCAGGGATTCCCGCGCGAAGTTCTTTTTGAACTGCGCGCCACCCACTTCATCCAAACGCCGCTGCAGACCATGATGCTCTTCACCTATAACAAGGTCTGGCGTAACATTTGGACCGACGGGCGCGGGCTTCCCAAGGACCCCGACCCCCACTGGTTCGGCTATTCCGTGGGCAAGTGGACCGACGACAAGACGTTCGTGGTGCAAACCAACGGAACCGACGCCCGAACCTGGGTAGATAACGCCGGCCGCCCGCACAGCGAGGATCTGAAAATGGAAGAAGTCTATCATCGCCTGGATCAAAACACGATGGAGCTGACCATGACTTTGGACGATCCCACGTATTACACCAAGCCCTGGGTTGCGTTGAACAAGATGAAATTGAAACTGCTGCCCCCCACGACGGAAATACCGGAAATGATGTGTTCGCCGTCTGAGATCGCCGAATACAACAGGAAACATGCAAGCCGTGGCGCCAAGCAATAGGCTTTTCGCGCTGGCTTTTGTGGTCGGCGCTCTGGCTGCGCACGCACAGTCCAGACCAGTCATGGTGGAAGACGTTCTGAAAGACGTCCGCTTCCTGAAGGGCATTTCGGTGAACGAGTTCATGGACACGATGGGCTTTTTCTCGGCGTCCACGGGCCGCAGCTGCAACTATTGCCACGTGGAAGAGGCCGGCGGAAACTGGGCGTTGTACGCCAGCGATCACCCGAACAAAACCAAAGCCCGCGCGATGATCGCCATGGTGAATGGCATCAATAAACAGTATTTTGGAGGGCGGCGGGTGTTGACTTGTTACTCTTGTCACCGCGGCGGCGAGCGGCCATTGGTCACGCCGAGCTTGACGGAATTGTACAGCACGCCTGCGATTGCAGAGCCCGATAAGCTGGTCACCGGCGGACCTGAATCACCCACCGTGGATCAGGTTTTGGACAAATATATAAAAGCCGTGGGCACGCCGCTGCCAGGGTTCATCGCCAACGGCACGCAGCAGGGTTATGCCAATGCAACGAAGATGCCAGTGGAGGTTTTTGCGAAAGCGCCGAATCAGCGCAGCTTCATCGTTCATACTCCAGAGGGCGACAGCACCAACACGTTTGATGGCCGCAATGGCTGGCTGGCCGCACCGGCTACGGATCGGCCGATTACGTTGACGGCGCTGGCGGGCGATCAGTTGGAGGGAGCGAGATTGGACGCGGCGCTGGCGTTCCCGTCGCAGATCAAACAAACGCTGAAGCAGTGGCGCGTAATTTTTCCGGCTACGATTGGCGATCAGGACTTTACGGTACTGCAAGGCGTCATGTCAACAACGACGGACGGGAGACTCCCGGTCAATTTGTATTTTGATCCCGAAACGGGCCTGCTGACGCGCAGTGTGCGTTACGCGGATTCGCCGATCGGCCTGAGTCCAACACAAACCGACTACGCCGATTACCGTGACGTAGCGGGCGCGAAAGTTCCGTTCAAGATCACAGTGACTTGGTTGGATGGGCGGTCGGTCACACAGTTCACAGATGTGCAGGCCAATGCGGCGGTTGACGCTGCGCGCTTTGCCCGGCCCGTTGCACCCGCTGTGGCAAAACCGTAATGTTTTATCCATAGCCTCTTTTAGGAGCCAAAATGAATCTACGCAAATTGTGCTTTGGAGTAATGTTGTGCGGGTTGGCCAGCGTGGCTGTGTCTGCCCATCATTCAAACGCATCTTACTACGACACGGTGAAGACGGTGACCATAACCGGTACTCTGAAAAAGGTGGAGTGGCGAAGCCCACACGTGTTTTTTTCCGTTGATGTGAAAGACGCAAACGGCGCCGTGACCACTTATGGGTTGGAACACGCCTCGCCCCAATCTTTGTATCGCGCCGGGTTTCGCAAGGACGACGTGGCCATCGGCAGCGTAGTGGAAGTGGACATTATGCCCGGCCTGCGCGACCACACGACGGGACGCATGCGCGTGATGAGGTTTAACGGAAAGAAGTTCTTTGAGATGGGTTTGGATCGGCCCGGGTTGACGGAATAGGTTTAACCGAATCGTGCTTATGAGATCGCAAATCATTTTGGCGTCGGCCATGACCGCGGCTTCGTTACTGGCGCAAGCGCCGAAACCATCCGCGACAGCAATGCCGGATTTCAACGGCATATGGCAATCGAAGCTGACCGGTATCGCCCGCGCGTATGGCAAGCCTTTGCCCTTCACGCCGTTTGGCGAGGAACGTTATAAGGCACAGGATGTTTTGAAGGACCCCGTGGGAATTTGCCTACCCGCAGGGCCGGTGCGTGCGGCCACAGGTTCGCCGCATCCGTTCCAGATCATCCAGACCAAAGACATGCTGGCGATGCTCTACGAGTATCAGGGCGTCTATCGCATGATCTACACCGACGGACGGAAAGCGCCCGAGGATATCGAGGACTATCCGGAATGGATGGGTTTTTCAACCGGACACTATGAAGGCGATACGTTGGTGGTGGAGACGGTTGGTATCAACGCCCGCAATTGGCTGGACGCGAAGATGGAACATAGCGAAAAATTGCGTTTGAACGAGCGTTTTCGCAAAACTGACGACAATACTTTTTCGTGGATTGTGACGTATACGGACCCGGTTTACTTCCAGGAACCAATCACGATCAATTACACGATCCGCCGGTCGAAGGCGGGCGAGCGGATTATGTCGTACTCCTGCTCCGACGACACTTCGAACGCCGCGAATTTTGAGTCGAACAAGAAGTAGGTTACTTCCCTTTCAGCTCATTCAGGATCGGAATGTCCTTCACTGGCTTTGGCGCTGGTATGCTTTTCAAATACGCGTACACATCCGTCAGATCCCGATCGGTCAAAACTTTGTCGGTAAACGCGGGCATGGCGCCGGCGGGCTTGCGAATGTAGCGAATGAACCCCTGGGCATTTAGCGGCGGAGGACCGATGCGCGCTCCGGCCGCGCCCCCCTGCCCTACGGTGCCGTGGCATTCGTAGCAGCCAACGTCCATGAAGATTTTCTTGCCCTTATCCACACTACCTGTCGCGTCGCTTGTAGTCGCGTTTTGGGAAAACGCGATGCACGACGGCAAAAGTACAAACGCTAACAAATGTTTCATGCGGTTCCTTTTCTAAAAGCCTGGTGAAAATGACGCTCGCTGACGTTCGCGGCTAGGTGCTGGTAATTGTAATGAAAAACCTCGGCACCAAGCCGCGACCGTTCGGGAGCGGCCAACCTGCGCCACTCGAACGGCTAGCGCGGCTGCGTGACCACATCCACCAGCGCCGGTTCGCCTTTCTTCACCGCTGCAATCGCCTTCTTAATCGCCGGCGCCAAATCGATCGGATTGATGATGGGGCCTATGCTGTAAACACCGTACGCTTTGGCTAGTGTTGCGTAATCGATATTGGGATCGTTGATGCCGGTGCCAATCAGCGCGGTGTCGATGCCGCGATTGGCGCGCGCTGCCATATCGGTCAGGTACATCAGTTCCTGATGATAAGCCCGCTTGTTGTGCATGATGTTCAGGATGGGAATTTTGTGATGCGCCGCGGTCCACAGCACACCGGGGGCGTAATTCAGATCGCCGTCGGTTTGAATATTCACCGTCAGCCGCCCGTGTTTGCGATTGGCCAGCGCTGCGCCCACGGCCGCCGGCGCTTGGTAACCAACCCCGTAAGCGCCGTGTCCGCCAATGTAGTGGTAACTCTTGTTCATATCCCACAGCCGCAGCGGCCAAGCACTAAAGAAGGGAAATGTTTCGGAAACAAGCGACCAGTCTTCTGTTTTAATCTGATTCCACAGTTCCATGCTCACGCGCGCGGTGCTGATGGGCGACGCATCCCAGCCATAGGCCGCTGCTTCGATATCGCGGTCGCGCAGGCGCTTGGCGGATTCGGCCAGTTTCGCGCCGCGCTCCTGCATCGCACGTTGGCGCTGCGGCGTGATCAGTTTCTTGCAGGCTTCAATCAAGCTGGGCAAAGTGGCTTCGGCGTCGGCGGCAATCGACAGATCCACTTCGTTATAGCGCCCGAAGTCCTGGTAATTACTCTTGCCGAACAAATCGCCCGAATAAATGGTGATGATTTTCGCGCCCGCTTTGGTCAGCGGTTTGGACTCCATACCCATGCGGTTGATGGGCGTTTGCGAGTGGGTGGCCATCCACAGGTCACCCACTTCCAGGCTGAGGATCACGTCCGCGTTGGCCACGGTGGTCACCGTTCCGCCACCGATCGGCCCGCCCACGTTAAGAGGATGCATGGTGGGGAAGTTCATGCGGTAGTGGCGATCCGAGACGCCGGCTTGCACAGTCTCCGCTAATTCCACAAGAAGTCTGATGCCTTCCGGCGTGCGCGCGACACGTCCAGCGATGATCAACGGATTTTCCGCGTTCACCAGCATCCTGGCGATTTCGTTCACGGAGTTGCCATCGCTGGCCGGCGGCTGCGACAAATTCAATTTCGGAATGCGCGCCGTGCGGCGGTCGAAGTCCGACATGGGCTCTTCTTGCAAAACCGCGTCGGCAATGATGACCACCGGCTCATACGGCGGAGTCATCGACATCTTATAGGCGCGGACGGATGACTCGGCAAAATGCTGCAATGTGACCGGATTGTCATCCCACTTCACGTAGTCGCGCACCATGGCCGCGGCATCTTGAACGCTGTGCGCCCATTCCACGTCCGTGCGACGCCATTCCGCGGCGCCAATGTTTCCCAATACAACGTAAACCGGCACGCGATCGGCATAGGCGTTGTAAATCGCCATCGATGCGTGCTGCAGGCCCACCGTTCCGTGCGCCATCACCATCAGCGGTTTGCCTTCGATTTTTGCGTAACCGTGCGCCATGGCGACGGAAGATTCCTCGTGGCAGCAGGTGATCAACTCCGGCATTTTGTTCTTGCCGTAATTCACCATCGACTCATGCAGGCCGCGAAAACTGGAGCCCGGATTGGCGCAGCAGTATTCAAAGTCCAAAGTCTTGATCACGTCCAGCATGAAGTCCGAACCGGGGCGGTCCGTGGTGTAGACGTCCACACGCATGGGCGGCGCGTTGGTTTCCGCGGCGATTTGTGTCGCGCCGGGCAAAGGAGTCACCGCACGTGCCGGTGTTTGCGCTTTGACAACCGGGGCAATAGCAGCTTCGCCTGCCACGAGCGCAGCAGCGCCCGCCGCGGTGCCTTTCAAAAATCCACGGCGGCCCAGGGCTGATTGAGATGAGGATGGTTTCGATGCGGACGATTTGGACTTGGACATTTGTGATAATCCCCCTGCTATTGTCCGCGTTCGCTGAAAGAATCGCAACCATTCCTCGGCTCTCACGCACGTCCGCTTTTCCTGAAAGAGGTGCTAATCGCAATCGATAACGGGCCGCCCGCTCGGACCCAGAAGATGAAGCCGCGGCTTACCGTAGCTCACATCGAAGAGGGCACGCTGCCCGTCGTAATCGCCGCCCTTGAAGGTCAGAATGGAGGATCGGGTATCGAAGCTGTAGGTGCCGCCTCCGTAAGTATCTTTTCCTGTGATTTTGATTGCTGCGCCAAATCCGCAGTTATATTCTTTGGCGGTTGGCTGAGCTGGTTTCGCTGCGTTGGCTCCGCTCATCGCTTTCAGCACATCGTCATTGGCTTCACCACCGGGTACAGGTTCAGTCGGACCTAACCCCGCAGGGCGGAGCTGGGAGCGGCGATCCGCAAAATCCAAGCAGCACACCCAATGGTCCCCGACGTAACCGAGAGCGTGGACGCGATAGGGGGCGTAAATCTTGCGGTCCAAATGGTCGGCGCTGTCATCGCGCACTTCGGTGATAACCGCTTTGAACCACTTTCCATCTTCGACATAATCCACACGTTGACCAACTTTATAGGTCAGTTGTCCGATGCCAGTTGAAGGCGGAGGCCGTGTTTGGGAAGTTTGAGCATTCGCTTGCCCCGCTAGGGTCAAAAAGAACGATGTGGCGATACAAAGTGTCGACAATTTCATAGAGTGATCCTCCGATCAGTTCTGAGCCGCTGCGCGGCCTGGTTCAGGTATGGGTTCGCGGTCTCGAGTGCTGCGGATCCGTTTCATCCGTCGCAGGTCGCCGGGGAAGTACTTGTCGCGTCCCGAGCCTATCACAAATCCGAAATCGCCGCCTTGCTGGTTCGCTCGATGCTGGTTCGCTCAATGCTGGTTCGCTCCGGTGGCAATTCCTATGCTCGCCCTATTCACTACCCGGTGGCCGGGAAAGACATTGCCGATTCACAAAACCGTGATAGCATCCTTCGTGATCGCAGCGATTTCGAGAAGACTTTAAGGACAGGAGATTTAACTTATGACAACCGAACAAGTCGGGTATCAGTTAGTTGCGTTGTGCAACGCAGGCAAGGCGATGGAGGCCATCACTACCCTCTACTCGCCGAATATCGTAAGCGTCGAAGCCACCGCCATGCCGGATGGCAGCCGCGAGATGAAGGGCTTTGACGCCGTGAAAGGCAAGTCTGAATGGTGGATGGCCAACCACGATGTCCACAGCGCCAAGGCGGAAGGGCCGATGGTGTCGGATTCGCGTTTCTGCGTGCGCTTCATTTACGACATCACCAACAAGCCGTCGGGTAAGCGCATGGTAATGGATGAGCTGGCTGTCTATCAGGTGAGCGACGGCAAGATTGTGCGCGAAGAGTTTTTCTGCGGGGCGTAGTGAAAGCTTTTCTTGGCGCGGCTCGGCAGGCAAATTCACCCCATCGAGCCGCTAAATCCCCAGCAAATGGCCCCGTTTGACTTCCCCCCGAACCTGCAGCTACACTTGTACACTGGAAGTCATAAAGTGGAGAAGGTCTGTAATCAATGAAAACCGCACTCACCTCGGGGAAGACAACCGTTCCCTCGGGCGTCAACATTCCGCGTAACTGGCACGTCATCGACGCCGAAAATATTGTACTGGGGCGCATTGCCAGCAAAGCAGCCCATATGTTGATGGGCAAACACAAGCCCAGCTACACGCCTTACATTGATATGGGCGATCATATTGTGGTGGTGAACGCCGAAAAGGTGAAGCTCACCGGCCGCAAGGAAGAACAGAAATTGTACCGCCGCCACTCCGGCTATCCAGGCGGATTGACGGAAACCAGCGCCCGCAAGGTGCGCGAAACCCGCCCCATCCGCATGGTGGAAGAGGCGATCTCCGGCATGCTGCCGAAGAACAAGCTGGGCAAGCAGATGTACCGGAAGCTGAATGTGTACGCGGGTCCCAAGCATCCGCACGACGCGCAGAAGCCGGTGGCATTATCCATTTAAGACCTGGCAACTTAGGGATTCGTTTTTTTTCGAGAGAGAAGGATTTTTGATGGCATTGGTTCAAAAGGCATTGGTTCAACATCTAGGAACGGGCCGCCGCAAACGCGCGGTCGCCAGAGTGTTTTTGCGGTCCGGCGAAGGCAAGATCACCGTCAACGGCCGCACATTTGAAGACTACTTTCCCAGCGAAAGCTCGCGCGCGATTGTGAAGCAACCGCTGCTGGCCACCGAAACCGCCGACAAGTTCGATGTGCTAATCACCGCCGCCGGTGGCGGACCGATTGGCCAGGCCGGCGCCGCCAAACTGGGCATTGCCCGCGCGTTGCTGCAGTTCAACATTGAATTGCGGGGCAAATTGAAAGAATTAGGCTTCCTGACGCGCGATGCGCGGGAGCACGAGCGCAAAAAGTACGGCCAAAAAGGCGCTCGCAAACGGTTCCAGTTCTCCAAACGCTAACCGCGTTTTCGGGAACGTTTGTTTTGGCCGCGAATTCACATGGAAACATGTGCGTTCGCGGCTTGTTGTACATAAAAACCGCGCCCTTTCCACAAATTCCGCTTTGGGCCGTGGAAGGGACTAACCCTGACCAAAAGCCAGGTTTATCACAAGGAGATCTTTTTGCCGTCGATCAGCATGAAAGAATTGCTCGAAGCAGGCGTTCATTTCGGGCACCAGACCAAGCGCTGGAATCCAAAGATGAAAGAATACATCTTTGGCGAACGCAATGGGATCTACATTATAGATCTGCAGAAAACCTTGAAGCTTTTCAAGGATGCCATGCGCTACGTGGGCGAAATGGCCGCGCAGGGCAAGACGGTATTGTTTGTCGGCACCAAGCGCCAGGCTCAGGAGGCGATTGCCGAGGAAGCCACCCGTGCCGGACAGTATTATGTGAACCAACGCTGGTTGGGCGGCTTGCTCACCAACATGGCCACGGTGCAAAAGTCCATTAAGCGCCTGAAGGAATTGGACGCCATGGCCACCGAAGGCAACTGGGATGGCCGCGCCAAGAAAGAGATCATCCGGCTGGAGCGCGAACGGAAGCAGTTGGATCAGAATCTGGCCGGCATCAAGAACATGAACGGCCTGCCGGATCTGTTGTTCGTAGTGGATTCCAACAAAGAAGCGATTGCGGTGGAAGAAGCCCGCAAGTTGGGCATCCCGGTGGTGGCCGTGGTCGATACCAATTGCGATCCACATAAGGTGGATCATGTGATTCCGGGAAACGATGACGCTTTGCGCGCCATTCGCCTGTTCACCACCAAGATTGCGGACGCCTGCGTGGAAGGCCGCCAGTTGGCCACCGAGCATGATTTCGCGGCCGAAAAACTTGTGGGCGGCGATGAAGCTCCGGTGATGGAAGAGATCCCCGATTTCCAACAATACGTTGACACCAAGTACAACGAACAGTTGATGTCGGAATCCATGCCAGCCGACGTGCCTGCAGCAACACCGCAGGCCTGAAATCAGCGCTTAACACAGGCAGCAGCCCGGCCTAAAGCTCGAAGTGTTTTTTAGCAAGAGGACTTTTATGGAGATTAGCGCACAGCTAGTGAAACAGCTCCGGGACCGCACCGGAGCCGGAATGATGGAGTGCAAAAAGGCGCTCACGGCGGCTAATGGCGATTTGACCGAAGCCGAGGTGGTGCTGCGCAAACAGGGCATCGCCTCCGCCGCCAAAAAATCCACACGGACCACCAAGCAAGGCGTGATCGGTAGCTACATTCACGCCGGTTCGCAAATTGGTGTGATGGTGGAAGTGAATTGCGAATCGGATTTCGTGGCCCGCACCGACGATTTTCAGGAACTGGTGAAAGATCTGGCCATGCAGGTGGCCGCCACCGATCCTCAGTTTGTCCGCCGCGAGGAAGTCACTCAGGAAGTTTTGGACAAAGAGAAGGAAATCGCCCGCGCCCGCGCCATCGCGGACGGCAAGCCCGAGAAAATCCTCGACAAAATTGTCGAAGGCCGCATGGCCAAGTATTACGAAGAGGTCTGCCTTCTGGAACAGCCTTTCATCAAAGAGAATACGACCACCATCGCCGAGCTGATCAAACACAAGATTGCCAAACTTGGTGAGAACATTTCGGTGGCCCGCTTCGCGCGCTTCAAAGTGGGCGACACGGCTCCAACGGAAGAAATCACGGAATAATTCCAGCTATTTAAACCAAACCCATGCCTAATTACCGGCGCATTCTGCTCAAGCTCAGTGGTGAGGTGATGGCGGGCCCGGCGTCATTCGGATTGGACGCCGCGCGAGTCCAATCATTGGCCGAAGAAGTGGCTGAAGTAGCGCGCACGGGCGTGCAAATTGGTTTGGTGGTTGGTGGCGGCAATTTTTTTCGCGGAGTGGCCGCGGCAGCGCAGAACATGGATCGCGTTTCGGCCGATCACATGGGCATGCTGGCCACGGTGATCAATGCGCTGGCTTTGCAGGACGCGCTGGAAAAACAGGGCGTCCCTACTCGCGTGATGACGGCCATAGAGATGAAGAGTGTGGCCGAACCCTACATTCGCCGCCGCGCGGTTCGCCATCTGGAAAAAGGCCGCATCGTGATTTTCGCTGCCGGCACGTCCAATCCGTATTTTTCTACCGACACCGCTGCCACCTTGCGCGGTTTGGAAATTCACGCCGAAATCGTCGCCAAGGCCACCAGCGTGGACGGCGTGTATGACAAGGATCCCCGCAAGCACGACGATGCCGTGCGGTTTACCGAAGTAACGTACTCAGAAGTTTTGGCGAAGAACCTGCGTGTGATGGACGCCTCCGCCGTGGCCATGTGCCGCGACAACAAACTGCCCATCACCGTTTTCAATTTAACCGTCCGGGGCAATATAATGCGTATGGCGATGGGCGAGCCCATCGGAACATTGATCAAATAGAGCAAGACAAATTAAGCCAAAGCAAGCACATGAAATCAGACCAGCCGGCAGCAACATCGAATACTTTTCAAAGCACGAAGGATGTCGAGGCCCACGCGAAAACGCGCATGGACAAGGTGCTGACCGATTTGCAGCAGGAAATCAGCACCATCCGAACGGGCCGCGCCTCCGTCGGCATTCTCGATAATATTAAGGTCGACTACTACGGCACGCCCACGCCGCTGAATCAAGTGGCCAACCTGCACGTTCCCGAACCTGCGCTGATCACCATTCAGCCCTGGGACGCCTCGCAGATCGCAACCATCGAAAAGGCCATTCGCAACGCGGAGTTGGGCTTGAACCCGGGCAACGACGGCAAACTGATTCGCATTCCCATTCCACCGCTCACTGAGGAGCGTAGGAAAGAAATAGTCAAGCGCCTGCACGGTGTGGCCGAAGACCACCGCGTGGCCGCCCGCAACATCCGCCGCGATGCGAACGAACATCTGAAGAAGTTGCTGAAAGACAAACTCATCAGCGAAGACGAAGAGCGCCGGTCGCTCGACGAAATTCAAAAGACCACCACCGCGCAGATCGCCAAGATCGATTCCACCTCAAAAAGTAAAGAGACGGAAATTATGGGCGGGAAGTAAGTTTCAGGAATTACCCAGCAACACTAACTGGAGCCCAGCATACCGCCGGAATCCACGGTCAAACGTAACCAGGGTGCAGCCGTGAGTCAAGGCGAATGCGGCCAGATAGGCGTCGGTCCAGAAGTTCGTTCCGGTATTGCGGTGCTTTGCTACCAGCTTGCGCCAGTCTGCTTCCAATTCGCGGGGCTCCGGAGTGAAGCGAACAAAATCATTAGCCGCGAATATATCGTAAACGGCCCATGCTTCCGCGCCGGTTTGAACATCCGCCCTCATAACGCTCGGATTCGTCAAAATTCGCAACAGACCTTGTTGCGTGACTCTACAGAACAACGCTAAGTCCCCCTCGGGCAATGAGGTGAACCATTCCTTAGCCGATTTTTCGTGGATGTGCTCTGGGATCGAAAGAGCTAGCCAGAGATTGACGTCAGCCAAGAAGGTCATCGAAATTAAAATTGCTCAGATCCAGTTTCTCGCCCGGCTTCAGGTGCGTCAGGTGAACTACGGGCAACCGAACCTTCCTCCGCTTACCGTGGGCTGGGGAGCTCTCGGAGATTTCGCGTTCAATTGCCCGCACAATCAATTCCTTCATTGACGTTCCCTGCAAAGCCGCCGTGGCTTTGGTTTTGCGGAATAGAATATCGGGCAGATCAATCGACGTGCGCATAAATACATATTAGCCTGAAAACGTAAACACATGAAGATGTGAACACAGGGAAGACCGCCGCCTCCCGATCGCCGCGACCCTGTTACCCTATACAAATGAGGCCTTTAGCCTTTCTCGTCCTGCCGTTTCTGATCGCCAGTTCGTATGCCCAGGACTCCACTGCCGCCTTGCAGAAGGAGTTCGAAAAAAAGGTCAGCGAATTCACGCTCCCCAACGGCCTGCACTTTATCGTGATTGAACGGCATGACGCGCCGGTGGTTTCTTTCCACACCTACGTCAACGTCGGCTCCGTGGATGATCCCGGCGGCCAAACCGGACTGGCCCACATGTTCGAACACATGGCTTTCAAGGGCACTCCGTCGATTGGCACTAAGAATTGGCCGCTTGAAAAACAAGCCATGGACGCCATTGAGCAAGCCTACGACGCGCTGGAAGCCGAACGCGCCCGCGCCACTCGCGCTGATCCCAAAACACTTGAAACGCTACAAATGAAGCTGGACGCGGCCATCGAAAAAGCCGACAGCTTCATTGAGACCAACGAGTACGACCGCGTCGTGGAGTCCAACGGCGGCCTGGACATGAACGCGGGCACCGGCGAAGATTCCACCAACTACTACTACAGCTTCCCTTCGAATCGCGCCGAGTTGTGGTTCTACATGGAGTCCGCGCGCTTTCTGAATCCGGTCTTCCGCGAGTTTTACAAGGAACGCGACGTGGTGCGTGAGGAGCGCCGCATGCGCGTTGAATCCAGCTCCCAAGGCAAGCTTGTCGAAGCTCTGGCCGCGACGGCGTTTGAAGCCGCGCCGTACCGCAACATGCCCGGCGGTTGGGCCGGCGACATCGAACACTTCCGCCGCCCGGACGCCGAACAGTTTTACAAACGCTACTACGTTCCCGCCAACATGACCATCGCCATGGCCGGCGACATCAAGGCCGCTGACGCCCGCCGCATGGCCGAAAAGTATTTTGGACGCCTGGCTAAGCGCCCGCTGCCCGTCATTTATCACACAGAGGAGCCGGTGCAGGAGGGTGAAAAGCGCGTGGCCGTGGTCACGCCGGCGCAGCCGTTTCTCATCATCGGCTACAAACGCCCGGATCAACATTCGCCCGACGACGCCGTGCTGGACGTGCTGAACAGTGTGCTCTCCGACGGGCGCACCGGCTGGATCTACAAAGACATGGTGCGCGATAAACAAATCGCCTTGGGCGCCGGTGGCCAATCGCCTTTTCCCGGGGGCAAATATCCGTCGCTGTATATTTTTTACTCCGCACCCGCGCAAGGCCACACCATTGAAGAAAACGAGCAAGCGTTGTACGAAATTATCGAACGCGCCAAAACCACCAAGGTAGATCAGCCAACGCTTGATCGCGTGAAAACCAACATTCGCGCAGCCTTGATTCGTAAACTCACCGGCAATAGCGGCCTGGCTTCGGAACTGGCCAGCTATTACGTCAACTTCGGCGATTGGCGCCGCCTGTTCACCGAGCTTGCGGATACCAACAAGGTCACCGCCGATGATGTGCAGCGCGTGGCGCAGAAATACTTGCTTGCCGAACACCGCACGGTAGCATACACGGTTACCGCGCCCGCTGAGAAGGCCAAAGAAGAAGGTGGCAAATGAAATCTACTTTCCTCTTCCTCGCGCTGGCCGCCAGCCTCTTCGCCCAGCTTCCGGTTGCCAATTCTTACAAAGACCTGAAGTTTCCTCCGCTCACACAAGTGAAAGTCCCGGAGCCCGTGCGCTTCACCTTGTCCAACGGCATGCGCGTGTTTCTCTTGGAAGATCACGAACTCCCGCTGATCAGCGGGTTTGCGCTGGTACGCACTGGCAATCTATTCGATCCGCCGGACAAGCGCGGCCTCTCCCAGGTGATGGCCGATGTGATGCGTTCCGGCGGCAGCAAAGATAAGACCGGCGATCAAATCGACGAAGAATTGGAGAACATAGCCGCTTCGGTAGAGTCCAGCATGGGCGAAGCCAGCGCGAACGTGGGCTTTTCCAGTTTGCGGGAAACCCAAGCCGCCGTGCTGCGCGTCTTTAAGGATGTGCTGACCGCGCCCCAATTCCGCCAGGAAAAACTCGACCTCGAACTCTCGCAAATGCACAGCGGGATTGAGCGCCGTAATGACGACGCCCAGGGTATTGCCGAACGCGAAATCGCCAGTATTCTGTATGGGCGCGACAATTCTTACGGTTGGACCATCGAACACGAACACCTGGCCCGCATCAAGCGCGAAGACCTGCAGCAGTTCTACCAGCGCTACTATTTCCCCAAGAACACCATCCTTTCGGTCTACGGCGACTTCTCCGCCGCGGAAATGAGGACCCAATTGGAGAAACTTTTTGCCGACTGGACGCCTGAGCAGCCCGCCGTGCCGCCCTTCCCCGCCGTCACCGCAAAACCTGCGCCGGGCGTTTTCCTGGCCGAAAAATCAGACGTCACGCAAACTTTCTTTTCGCTGGGCCATCTGGGCGGGACGCTGCGCGATCCGGATTATCCAGCGCTCGAAGTGGCCACCCACATTTTGGGCAGCGGCTTCACCAGCCGCCTGATGTCGCAGATCCGCACCAAGATGGGCCTGGCGTATTCCATTGGCGCCGGTTGGGGCGCGGGGTACAATTCGCCCGGTACGTTTCGCATTGTGGGCAGCACCAAATCCATGTCCACCACCGAAGCCATTCTGGCCGCCAAGCGGGAACTGGAAAAAATGCGCACCACCGAAGTCACCGCGCAGGAGTTGAAAACCGCCAAGGATTCGGTGTTAAATGGCTTCGTGTTCAACTTCGATAGCCCGTCGAAAACGCTGAACCGCCTGGTCACCTACGAATATCACAACTACCCGGCGGATTTTCTGTTTCAATACCAAAAACGCGTCGAGGCGGTCACCACTGCCGACGTTTTGCGCGTGATGAAGCAGCACGTCAACCCCGCCAACCTGACCATCGTCGCAGTGGGTAATCCGAAAGACTTCGGCAAACCGCTCAGCGATGCCGGTAAGATTCAGAAAATTGATTTGAGCATTCCGAAATAGAGCAACTCACCACCCACATGATCCCGACCGCCTTTTTTGCCATCGTTTTTTTCGCCAGCATGGTTTTGGCAACCCTGGCCGTTCCCGCCGCGGCCGCGCAGGAACCGATTGAGCATCCGCCTGCCGCCAAAGTCCCCCCCGACAAAAAAGCCCGCCAAGTGATTGACGATGCGGTGGCTGCTTTGGGCGGCGAAGCATTCCTCAAGATGGAAGACCGAGTGGAAAGCGGCCGGGCCTATTCGTTTTACAATGACCGGTTGACCGGACTTTCTCTGGCCATCATTTACACCCGCTACTTGACCGCAAATCCCGCCAAGTCAAATCACGATCTGGCCGTTCGCGAGCGCCAGACCTTCGGCAAAAAAGAAGAAACCGCGGTGGTGCTGGTGGAGGACAGCGGCGCGAATGTCACTTGGCGCGACGCGAAACCGCTGCCGCCCGCTGACTTTGAACGTTACCGCGAGTCTACTTTGCGCAACGTACTGTATCTTTTGCGTCAACGCCTGCATGAGCCCGGTATGACGTTTGAATTCCGCGGCTCCGACGTGGTGGACCATCAACCCGTTGAGGTGCTGGATATCATTGATTCGGAGAATCGCCAGGTCACGGTCTACTTTCATCAGACCACCAAGCTGCCGGTGAAGCAGTTTTTCACGCACCTGGACCCCAAAACCAAAGATCGCATCGACGAGGTCACCTACTACTCCCGCTATCGCACCACCGGCGGAATTCAGTGGCCTCAGGAGATCACACGGGAGCGGAACGGCGAAAAAATTTACCAGATCTTTGCCGAAAGCGTTCGTTTTAATCAGGATCTGACCGACGACCTTTTTTCCACCACTACCCTTACCGGCAAACCCACCGGCAAGCCCAGCAGCCCGGCTAATGCGGACTCTAAGCCGACGCCGAAAAAGTAACCCGCGACGTTAATTGCGCCCGGACATAATGCAGTAAGTCCTGTTGCGTCATCGCTTGCACTTTGGGTTGATCCAGCACAATAACAGGAACACCGTCGATCCCGCGTGTGGCCTCCTGCGGACCCAGCACCAGATCAATCGCCGGGGTGTCCATCAGGGTGTCCATCAGGGTGTCCATCGGGGTGTCCATCAAAGTATCCGTCAGGCCGCCGGCAAAATGGGCGGGAGCTTCTTCGCGGACACTGGGCGGTTCCACCGGCGCGCCGCCGTCCCCTTCAGCCGGCCGCTCCTTCGCTCCATGAATTTCCAACAGGGTCATGGCTTCTTCCCGGTCACTGGCCTCCAGCAGGTTGAATCCCGCGGTCTCAAAAAAATTGTGCAACTGCATGCGCACGCTCTCGCGGGCTTCAATCAGCAAAAGCGTGTGGGGCGCCTCGTTGCGAACCGGCGGCGGCCCTGCTTCTTTCCAGGCAGGAAGCAGCACCTGAAAACCGTGTTCTTCCGCGGTAAGCAGTCCGTCATATTCGGTGGCGATTGCGTGGGCCAGGGAAAGCTCCAACGGAACCGGCTGATCGCTGCTGGAATGGCCTTCGCTGCCGGCGTGACCTTGGTGGCTGCCCTGTCCTTCCGGCGCATCGCCGCGCAGCTCATCAAGGGGGGCGCCGGTAATGGGGGCACCCCCGGCTGGACAAGCAAATACCCGCAGCCTCACATAGTCACCGGCCGAAGCAGTTTGGATCACCAATTTAGGGGCCTCCCCCGCGTAAAAGCCCGGTGTAAAGCAATCCGACTGCAGGTAACTCTCAGACCCCATCACCGTGGCCAAATTCAAAATCATTTGCTCGATCTGCGCCGGGTCCGCATGGATTTTATCAAGCGATGGCTCCAATCGCGTGCTCAGCGCCAACTCTTCGCTCACCACCGACTCAAGGCTCTTCTGCATTTTCCGGATCAGCGTATTCAGGCTCAGCGGCTCCGGCCTTCCCACCTGGCGGGTGCCCAGCCCGGAAAGCCTGCGCGTCATTTCTTCGGCTTGCAGGGTCGCGTGCTGAATTTCTTCAAGCGACTGCCGCACTGCGGACTGGCCGGTAAAACGCCCCAGCAACCGTTGGGTCTCCTTGCGGACAATGGCCAACAGAGTCGCATATTCGCTGGAAACCCCCGCCGCCAGACGGGCCGCCGCTTCCATCTTCTGGGCTTGCCGCAGCTGTTGCTCCTGCCAGCGTTGTACCGTCACATTGCGCAAGGTTAACACCGTGCCAACAATGCTTCCGCCGGCTTTCACTGGAGCCGCCGACCCCTCTACCGCCTGCTCCCGGATGTGGGTATCGATCTTCACCGGCTCATCGCGCAATATCGATAGCCGAATAGGATCGCCGTGCAGCAGCTCCGCCAGATCCAGGTCCATCATATCGCCCACGTCACTCACCGAACCGTATTTGCCGTCCGTCTGCGCGCCTGGCTGTAAATTTGAATTGCCGGGTCTGGAGCGGACTCCGAATAGAATTCGCGCCGCCTCATTCGCCAGAATCACGCAACCTTGCGCATCCGTCACCACCACCGCCTCCGCCACCGAGCTCAGTGTGGTGCGCAGCCAGGACTCCCTTTGTTCCAGTTCCCGTTCCAATTTGTGCCGGTGCATGGTCACTTCGAGCGCGGTTTGCAGCGAGGCGTGCCCCATCGGCTTCACGATGTAACCGAACGGGTCTGCCAACTTGGCCCGCTCCAGGGTGTGGCGATCGGCGTGAGCGGTAAGAAATATCACCGGCAAATGATACCGCGCGCGAATTTCGTGGGCCGCCTCGATCCCGTCGCGGTCTCCATCCAGCCGGATGTCCATCAACACCACTTCTGCATCGGCAGCGTGCTCCACCGCCTCTTCGGCCGTACTGGCCGTGTGCACCACGGTGTGCCCCAGCGATTGCAACCGGCTGGCAATGTCATGGGCAATCAGCCCCTCGTCTTCCACAATCAAAACCTTGTAGCTCATGTTCGTTTGCTCAGGTCGTTTGCTCAGGTCGTTTGTTCAGGTTCGTTGATGCACGTCGTTTTCGTTCATGCCGTAAGCGCCGGTTCCCGATCCCGGCGCTCCACCTCCGCCCCCGCGTCTCTTCGATCCATGGCTTGCATGCTGTGCGGAGTCGGAAAACATACCCGTATCGTGGTTCCAGAAATCCCGGGCGAAAAAATGCGTTCGAGCGTAATCGATCCTTTCAATTGCCGCGCCAGAATGTTGACGATCTCCAGGCCCAGCGAACGGGGCCGGTGCAGGTCAATTTCAAATGGCACCCCAACACCGTCGTCGCGCACTTCAAAGAAACTGTCTTTCCCTTTGCGCCCGCCTCGCACCTCCACCACTCCCTTTTGATTGCCGGGGAAAGCATGTTTCAGTGC
Source organism: Terriglobia bacterium (assembly GCA_025350105.1). Lineage (GTDB taxonomy): Bacteria > Acidobacteriota > Terriglobia > Bryobacterales > Bryobacteraceae > Palsa-187. The sequence continues at coordinate 28,169 of JANXYJ010000006.1, forward strand.
GTTCGAAATCAATTCATTCAGAATCAGCCCGGCCGGAATCGCCTGATCCACGGCCAAAGGCATCGGCTCGATCTGGATCCGGCACTCAATCCGCCCACCGCTCACGCCATAGGAATTGAACAGTTTGGCAATCAACAAGGCCGCGTGGCGGGCCAGATCGACTTCCCTAAGATCCGTGGTTTCATACAGTTGCTCGTGGATTAAGGCCATGGACTCCACCCGGTGCTGGCTTTCGAGCAACGCGTCATTCAAGCGGCGATCCAGTACGCCACCCTCCTGCAACCCCCCCTCTTGCAACCCGCGCGCCTGCAGCCTCAACAAGCTGACGATCACCTGCAGATTGTTCTTCACCCGGTGATGAACTTCCTTCAACAACACCTCTTTTTCCGCCAACATGGCGGCTAAACGATCTCTTTCGTCCTTTAGCGCCCGAATCAATCGGACTTTTCCGGTAGCTTTGTCCACCGCCAAGCGCAAGCTCTCCGCGCTGATGCGGTCTTTCAACAGATAGTCCTGGGCGCCGGCCTTTAGCGCATCCACCGCTACCCGCTCGCTGGCCAGTCCCGTCAACATGACCACCGCGTATGCCGGCGAATCAGCCTGCGAGCCCTCGCAAAGCTGCGCAAGAAATTCCAGCCCGGTCATATCCCTCAATTTGTAATCCAGCAACACACAATCGGGCGCCAGCTCGCGGCACAGCCTTAAGCCTTCGGCTCCCGTAGCGGCCTCGCAAATCTCTAAATCGCATTCAGGTACCCTGGTCTGACGGCCCGCCTGGGGACTGGACAATGCTTCTACCGTGTTGATAGGACTATAGTTACCAACTCGCGTTGGCAACCCTACCCCCACCCGTCCGCCGTCGTTTCCCGTGATGGCCACGGCCGCAACCTGGCTGGAACCTTGACCATAGCCTTGACCATAGCCGGATGAATACCCCACTTCAAGGAGCATGCGATAGAAGTTGCGCGTCGCTGCGGAATCGTCAACCACGATCACTTTCATTTGCCGGAACTTCCCTAAGCATTTGGTTCCGATTGGCCGGGGAAATTCTCTGCCTATTCGGCGGCAAATGCCCGTTGGCGCGTTTCCGAGGTGGCAAAGCGACTGCCGCTTTTCCAATTGGGACGTCCAAAAGGCAGGATTATAGGATTTGTCCTATCTTTTAGCCATCCCATTTTGGGCGTCTGCTATTCTAATAGGGGATGCAAAAACATCACGCTGCAATCGGTTCGTACCATTTCAAACGCGCCAAAACGGACGGGGTCATCCAGGTTCTGAACGAAGGTTCTTATCTGATGGCGGAATA
>JANXYJ010000010.1 GCA_025350105.1 Terriglobia bacterium
AGCGCCAGCGGCTTGTGCGGTTATGGCAAGGGTGGGGTTTCTGGAAGCGGATGGTTTCGCGGCGGCCATCCGCAGCGATCGACCCTGCAAATACGCAAATGTGCGCCAGCACTCTGCCAATGCAGTAAAAGCGCCCGAAAATTTGCGACACTGGTTTTTGAAACCCATTCAGTTTGAGCCCCATGCGTTTGAGACCCATAAGTTTGAGACCCATAAGTTTGAGACCCATAAGTTTGAGACAATAAAACGGTGCTAGTCAAAGATCTGGCCGCCTTGCTCGGGTGCAGCTGGGAAGGCGACGGTGAGGGCGAATTGCACGATGTCGCCTCACTAGAAGATGCGGGTCCGGATACCCTTTCTTTCGTAAGTAACGCGCGTGCTGCCAAGCAAGCCGCTACTTCTCCCGCGGGGTGCCTGTTGGTCCCGCTGAATTTCGAAAATCCTGAAAAACGCACGCTGATTCGCGTTGCCAACCCGCGCTCGGCCATGGCACATGCCATCACCAGGCTGATGCCGCGGGTGCGCATGCAGCCAGGCGTGCATCCCACTGCGGTTTTGGGCCCCGGCGTCAGCATCGAACAAGGGGTTTATATTGGCCCACTGGCCAGTATTGGCGCGGGAACGCGCATTGGCACCGGTGCCAGCATTGGCGCGGGTGCGGTGATTGGCGATTTCGTGCACATCGGCGACCGCAGCACGATACATCCGCGGGTGACGATTTATAACAACGTCACGTTAGGCCGCGAAGTGGTGATTCATTCCGGCGCGGTGATCGGCGCGGATGGGTTTGGCTATATTTTCGAAAACGGCGCTTACGAAAACTTTCCGCAAATTGGCAGAGTTTCGATTGGCGATAAGGTGGAAATCGGCGCCAACTGCTGCGTGGACCGCGCCGCGCTGGGTGTGACCTCCATTGGCGAGGGAACCAAGCTGGATAACATGGTGCACGTGGGGCACAACTGCCAGATCGGCCGTCACGTAGTGGTAGCCGCGCAAACCGGATTTTCCGGCGGCGTGGTTGTGGAAGATTACGCGGTGATCGGCGGACAGGTGGGCATCGGCGACAAAGCGCGGATTGAGTCCCACGCGGTGCTGGGTTCGGGCTCCGGCGTACTGACCTCGAAAGTGGTGCGCGCGGGTCAAGTGATGTGGGGCACGCCCGCACGGCCGCTGAAAGAGCATCTGGAACAACTGGCGACGCTCAGCCGGCTGACGAAGAAACGAAAGGCGGCGGGGGGGCGGGGGTAGAGCTTGCGGTAGGTTAGGAAATCATTTTTACGAAGGAATTTGTCATGCATTGGATTCGAATCCTCGAAAAGCCCAACCCTATCGGCGCGTTCGTTGTAGGTGTGTTAGCTGGAATAGCTGCTCCGCTATGGAAGGGGCTGCTGGATTTCATTTTTGGAGGAAGACTCAAGGAAAAACAGGCCCGGCTTGACTACGAACTCAAGAAAAAGCAGTCGCGCCTTGAATACGAAAATGAAGCCCGCAAGCGCCTCTACAGCGAATTTGAGCCGCTGATTTTCGAACTTCTGGAGACGGCTGCAGAGGCTCTGGCGCGCATTCGAAGCCTTGCCTGGGCGGCTCGCGATGGCGACCTGCCTCAGTGGCTGTCGATGTCGCGGAATCAGTATTATTGCGCCTCCACCATGTATTATTTACTCGCGCCGGTTGCAGTATATAAATTGATGCGGCGGCGTTTGACTGTCATCGATATGAACATGGATCAGAATATAGCCAGGCGCTACCAGATTGCCAAGCAGCTGGCTACATCTTTCAGTCACCCCTTCGATTTTGCTCGGAGACTGGACTATGAACCTCACAACGAGGATTGGAAAACGCTGCGGATCGAGGACCAGGCGAAATACTGGCAGCAGGGGGTGTCCTCGGGGCGTGTCGATGCTGCGGCAGAATCGCTGATCGTCCGTGATCACGAACCTGACGGGGCATTGCGAATCAGGAGCATCGGTGATTTCGAATCGGAATTTGTCAAGCCTGGATCCGTAGTTGCAAAAGCGTTTGCAATCGTTTGGGACGTATTCAACGGGTTCCATCCCGCCACCAGGCCGGTTCTGTGGCGCATGCTGGTTACCCAAGCACACATCTATGGCTCCATCATTCAGTTCCATAAGGAAAGCGGCGCCGACCGTAATCTAACCGTTACTCCTATGGCAAAGGAGGAAGACCGCGAGAGTCTTTACTGGAAAAAATCGCCCAGCGCCGATGAGCAGAAAGCGATGAGTGATGCCTTTACTGTGGCGGAAACCTATCTCGCAGAGAACATCGCAACACTGTGGGCAGGGGCGGCGTACAAGCCGGGACATGATACAGCCAATTCCGCCAGCAAGTCTTCGGCGGCGAAGGCATAGCGGCTAATTCTGTTCTTCTATCGTTTTGCGTTAGTGGCTGCGGAAACTGCTAATCGCCCCTATCCAAAATTCCTATCTGTTTCAACCCCGACTCTGGCATTTCTCCGCTTGCTCTGCCATTCCAGAAAACGGTACCTTGGTAATACTGCATGCTGAAACCATTAGTACAGGCACCCGATGACCTCAATCCTCTGGAAACCGCCGAGTGGGTTGAGGCTCTAGACGAGATCGTAGATCAGGTGGGTCCCGACCGGGCCGCTTACCTGCTTGAGCGTTTGATGGAACGCGCGGCCAACTTTGGCGTGCGTGTGCCGCTGCGCTGGAATACGCCGTACATCAATACCATTCCGCCCGAAGAACAAGTTGCCTATCCGGGCGACCGCGCGCTGGAGTGGAAGATCAAAAGCTTGATCCGCTGGAACGCGCTGGCCATGGTCCTGCGCGCCAACAAAAGCGATGCCGGTATTGGCGGCCATCTGGCGACATTCGCCTCGCTGGCTACGCTGACCGAAGTAGGATTCAATCATTTCTTTCGCGGCTCATATGTAGATGCACAGCTGGGTAAGTTGGCGGGTGATTTTGTTTACTTTCAGGGCCATGCTTCACCGGGCATTTATGCACGGGCGTTTGTGGAAGGCCGTTTGAATGAAAAGCATCTGGAGAATTTCCGCCACGAATTGCGCGACCATCCAGGCCTGTCTTCTTATCCGCACCCTTGGCTGATGCCCGATTTCTGGCAGTTCCCAACCGTTTCGATGGGCTTGGGTCCGATCGGGTCCATTTATCAGGCGCGGTTTATGCGCTATCTGGAAAATCGCGGGCTAATTCCCAAGACCGATCGCAAAGTGTGGGCGTATTTGGGTGACGGCGAAACCGACGAACCGGAATCGTTGGGCGCATTGACCTTGGCTTCGCGCGAGAAGCTGGACAATTTAATCTTCGTGGTCAATTGCAACTTGCAAAGGCTGGACGGGCCGGTACGCGGCAACGGCAGCATTATTCAGGAGTTGGAAGCGGCGTTTTTGGGCGCGGGTTGGAACGTCATCAAAGTGGTTTGGGGCACGGGTTGGGACGATCTGCTGGCGCGCGATGCCAGCGGCATGTTGATCAAGCGCATGCATGAATGCGTGGATGGCGAATATCAAACCATGCGCGCTATGGACGGGGCGTACATTCGCAAAGAATTTTTCGGCAAATACCCGGAACTCGTCAAGCTGGTAGAAAATATGACTGACGACGAGATCTGGGCGCTGCGCCGCGGCGGCTTGGACCCGCTGAAAGTGTACAACGCCTATCATCAGGCGATGAATCACAAGGGACAGCCGACGGTGATTCTGGCCAAAACCGTGAAGGGCTACGGCCTGGGCAAGGACACCGAGGGGCGCATGGGCGCGCATCAACAAAAGAAGATTGCGGAGCAGGACGTGCTGGCGATGCGCGATCGCCTGGAACTGCCGCTGTCAGACGACGAAGCTTCGCACCTGGAGTTTTACCGTCCGGCGGAAGATTCGCCAGAGATGCAGTATCTGCGCAAAAGGACCCAAGCGCAGGGCGGCTCGTTGCCGGCGCGCAATGTGAAACCAACGGGCGTGACGGCGCCGCCGCTCGAGTTGTTTAAGGATGCGTTGGAAGGTTCGCGCGGGCGTGAGGCGTCCACCACAACGGCTTTCGTCACCGTGTTGAAGGCGCTGTTGAAGTCGCCGGAATTAGGTAAGTTCGTGGTGCCCATCGTTCCCGACGAGGCGCGCACCTTCGGCATGGAAAGTTTGTTCCGCGAGTACGGCATTTATGCCAGCCAGGGCCAGCGCTACAAGCCCGTGGATTCGAACATGCTGATGTATTACAAGGAAGCGCAGAACGGCCAGGTGCTGGAAGAGGGCATTACCGAAATGGGTTCCATGGCTTCCTGCATGGCGGCAGGAACGGCGTACGCCAATTACGGCGTGCCCATGATGCCGTTCTACATTTACTATTCAATGTTCGGCTACCAGCGCGTGGGCGATATGGTTTGGGCCTTCGCCGATTCGCGCGGCAAGGGTTTCATGATGGGCGGCACCTCGGGCCGCACGACGCTTTCCGGCGAAGGACTGCAGCATCAGGACGGACAGAGCCCGTTGTTCTTCAGCGCGGTACCGACGTGCGCGGTGTACGATCCGGCGTACGCGTATGAAGTGGCCGTGATCATTCAGGACGGCATCCGGCGCATGTATCAGGAAAACGAAGATTTGTTCTATTACATCTGCGTCTACAACGAGAATTACGTGCAACCGCCGATACCAGATGTTTCCGTTCGTGACGGCATCCTGAAGGGCATCTATAAGTACCGGGCTTCGGACAAAGGCCCAGCGGTAGCGCAGTTGTTCGGCAGCGGGTCAATCTTAAACGAGGCCGTTCGCGCGCAGCAGATTTTAGCCGAAAAATACGGCGTGGCGGCGGACGTGTGGTCCGTCACCAGCTACAACGAATTGCGCCGTGAAGGCATGGCGGTGGACCGTTGGAACCGGCTGCATCCGGCGGCAACGCCGCGCGTGTCGCACATCGCCAAGGTAATGGAAAACGCGCCGGGCCCGATTGTCGCGGCCAGCGACTACATGAAGGCAGTGCCGGATCAGGTGGCTCCGTGGCTGGGCAGCCGTTTTCATCCACTGGGCACCGACGGATTCGGCCGCAGCGAAAACCGGGAACACTTGCGCACGTTCTTTGAGATTTCGGCGGAGGCGATTGCGCAAGCAACCCTTTCGGCGCTGGCTCGGGATGGAAAGATCGAAGCGTATCGTGCGCAGGCTGCGATTGCGGAGTTGGGCATGCAATCGGAGAAGCTGGATCCCTCGCGTTTATGAACAGCGGACTTATACAAGCGCTGGAAGGCAGCCGCGAGGAATTTGTCACGGCCGCGGCGGGCGTTTCCGAGGAACAAGCCAAACTCAGTCCCGGTGAAGGCCGGTGGTCCGTGCTTCAGTGCGTGGAACACATTGTCACCGCCGAAGGGCGGTTTCTGGGCTGGCTGGAAAACCCCGAAAACATTCCCGCACCACCTGAGGACAAGCAAAAAGAAGCCATGCTGGCGGAGCGACTGCCCAGCCGCGCCACCAAAGTGCAGGCTCCTGAGGGGTCGCAACCCAAAGGCCGGTTCACCACTTTGGCCGAGGCGTTGAACGCGTTCACTTCTGCCCGCCAGCGCAGTATTCAGTTTGCTCAGGAAAAAGGGCAGGGGCTGTACGCGATCGCCACCAAACACCCTTTCTTTGGTCCCATAAATGGCGCGGAGCTGATGGTGATGATCGCTGGACATTCGCAACGCCATGCCGCGCAGATTCGCGAGATCAAAGAACAGCTGCGCTAGACTGTCGTCTATGATCCAAATCACCGAAGAACAAGTGCGCCAGCGGCTGTCTATGCACGATTGCATCGGCATCATGCGGCAGACGTTTCAGGCTTTGCGCGCCGGCAAGGCCAGCAATCAGGTGCGGCGGCGCATCTTTTTGGAAAGCGGATCAACTCTGCACAGCATGGGCGGGGCTTACGGCAAATATTTCGGGACGAAATTCTATTCCTCGCACCCCAAGCACGGCGCACATTTCTTCTTTTTTTTGTTTGATAGCGAAACGGGGATTCCGCTGGCGCAGTTTGAGGCGAATTATTTGGGGCAAATTCGTACCGGCGCGGCGTCGGGTTACGCGACGGACTTACTGGCACATCACGAAGCCTCTGTTCTGAGTGTGATTGGAAGCGGCTATCAGGCACAGTCGCAAGTGGAAGCCGTGCGGGCGGTGCGCGATATCAAAGAAGTGCGCGTGTGGAGCCGACATGCGGAAAAGCGCGATGCGTTTGCGGTTGCGAATGGTGCGCGGGCCGTCGCCACTGCTGAAGAAGCTGTGCGCGGGGCCGACATCGTTGTGACCGCTACGCCATCGAAAGACCCTGTGATTGACGAAAGCTGGATCCAGGCAGGCACGCGCGGCGTGCACATTAATGCGATGGGCTCCAATCGCGATCAGCGGCGGGAGTTGCCGTCGCGGTTGATTGCGCGAGCGGATCTGATCGCGGTCGATTCCATCGAAGTATCGAAAGTGGAAGCCGGCGATCTGATTTTAGCGCCCGTCGATTGGAACGATCGGCGGATTGTCGATTTGGCGAAGATCGAAGAGCGGCCGGCGGGGGCGCCGATTACTATTTTTAAGTCGAATGGTTTGGGAGTGGAAGACGTGGCTGCGGCGGCCTATGTTTATGAGCAACTGCGGTAAATGCGTTTAGTAACATATTGGTTGGCCAAAAATTGGCAATAGGTTTTCGCTAAGGTCAAGCTTTTGGCATTTAGGCGACAGGCGATCTGATACCGTCTCCATTCGTAGATTGGCGATTGTCGTTCCGCTGACGTGAAAGACAATTACGCGTTGAGGATTTTCAGCTTTGACGGCGATTTCGTGAGAAGCGTCAGGGCATACTCGCGCATCTGTGAATTCGAATCCGCCGTGCTTGAAT
>JANXYJ010000122.1 GCA_025350105.1 Terriglobia bacterium
CGCGGTTGGTTTTCTCGAAAGCGGTGGCCATCACCTTCAGCACGGCATCACTGTCCAGTGCCAATGTCACCTTGCGCCGGTGCGGTCCGTTCGCTTTTTTCTCGAGAGCAGCGCGGCCGATGAAATCGTGGTCGAACTTGACGATGGGTCCGTAGCCCAAATCCCAGGGCGTCAAATAGTAATCCTCCACGTTGTCCGAATAGAAACTGCCGCCAAGCGACGCTTTGGCCTCATAACAATCCGCCGAAAGCCATTCGCGGTACGCCTTTAACTCCGCGCCGGTATAGATTGCGGGAAGCGGCGAGGGGATCCAGCCGGACTCCAGCGTATTCGAAGAATAGGCCCGCCCGCCCACCTGGCGCAAACCGAACTCCTTGCCCGCATCCACCAGCGCAAGGCGAACGGCCTCTCCGTCGTCCCAGGGTCCAAACAACTCTAACCCGGGCTGGCCGGCCATGCCATGGCGCAGAGCACGTACTTTTTTGCCCGCGATTTCCACCCAGGCCATGTGGAAGAACTTGACTTCAGGAATCGGCTGGCCGGTGGCCCGTTCGATCACTTTTGAGGCATTTGGCCCCTGAATCTGGAAGCGATAGTTGCGCCGGCGGCTGGGATCTTTGCGGGCGACGGTGCGTTCATCTAACTCGGCTTTGACATTATATCCGCCCGTTTCCGCGTGATAGCGGACCCAGTTAATCACCGGAATACGCCCGACCATGCTGTAGACGTTTTCCGCCAAATGGAACAGGATCACATCGCCGATGACAAAACCGTCGGGCGAGCATGGGACAAATTGCTTGGCCCGATCCACGGGAAAATTCGCGAAGCTGTTGATGCCCAGTCTGGTCAGCAGCTTCAAGGCATCCGGCCCTTCCAGCTGAAGCTCCGCCATGTGATAGGACTGATTGAACAGCACGCAGGTCTTTTGCCAGGCGCGCTGCTCGTCCCGCCAATTGGTAAATTCGGCCGGGACGCCGGGGTAAACGTTGGGGCCTGTCTGCTGGTTGTACAAGAAATGGGCAATTCCCGTGGTTCCAGAGGATAGCGTTCCAGCCAGTAGTGTTTCTAGGTTATTGTTTGTCATCTGTACGCTCAAGAATGGGTAAGCTCAAAAAGTGGGGGTCACCAAGGGTACTTAGTTAAACTAGCAGTTTTCGGCCTGCTTCGTGATTCGCACCGGGGGCTGCGACAAAGGTACAGAATACAAACTTCGCATTGCGGAGTCAATTGACGACATACGAAAATGTCAGCCCACTTTAAAAATGTCCCCTTTCTTTTCTTCAGAGCCTCGCGTGACCGGGCACCCCAGGGCGCCGGGCAATTGATAGACTCAAATCTTGCCTACTCCCAAAACAATATCTCCGTCACGATTACTTGCGGCACTGGTCCTGCCAGCTTTATTCCTGGCGATGAACCTGAACGCCCAGTGGCTGAATTACTCGCCTCCGGGAGTGCCGCGCCTGAAAGACGGCAGCCCTAATCTTTCCGCCAAAGCGCCGCGTAGTGCGGACGGTAAGCCGGATCTCACCGGCGTATGGGCGCACGAACGCAATACGGTCGACGATTTCAAACGCATCTTCGGCTCCGCGTACGAAAAAGAATCGCAGTCTGCCCTGATTGGGATGGAACTGGAATCGGTGCACAAGTACGGGTACAGCGTCCTGCTGGATTTCAAAGCAGGAGAACTTCCCCTGCAGCCCGAGGCGCTAGCGGTGATGAAGCGGCGGGCAGCCGAAAGGCGGGTGGATAATGTTTGTCATGGCGAGTACGGATGGCCAGTGGCCGGGTTGCTGGCCGAACCGATGAAAATCGTGCAGGCGCCGAAAGAGACCATGATTTTGTATGAGGTGGACAACCTCCACCGTCAGGTGTTTACCGATGGCCGCGCATTTCCCGCCACCTTCGAATTCCCCGCCTACCTTGGATATTCCATCGGCCGGTGGGACGGCGACACATTCGTCATCGAGTCGCGCGGCTTCAACGACCGGACGCCGATCGACGCACTGGGGCATCCGCGAAGTGAAGCCATGCATGTGACGGAGCGTTATCACCGGCGCGATTTCGGACACTTGGACAGCGAAATCACGTTCGACGATGCTCAGATGTACAGCCAGAAGTTCACGATCAAGATCGCATACAATCTGGAGCCCGCCGGCGAGATTTTTGAGATGTTCTGCGGGCAGAACGAAAAGGATCGGGTTCACATGGTGAAGTAAGTAAGCCTGCTCAAAACCTTAAAGTGATTACTATGAACACTCCACGAAATTGTTTGCAGTTTATCGGACGCCTACTGTTCATTGCGGGCAGTGTTGGTCTCGCGCTTGGTGCGGATCTTCAGAACCAGGCTCCTACTGGTTTGCCAGCGGAGGCCTGTGCCAGTCTTGCCGGTTTTTCCATTCCTGGCGCGGAGATTGGGCTGCCAAGCTCCGGTGCCTTGGTGCAGACGGCGGTGTCCATGGCCGCCGCCGAGAAGGGCAACGTCAACGGTGATTTTTGTAAGGTGACGGGCATCGTCAAGCCGCGCCATGCGAGCTCGCCGAATCTCGAATTCGAAGTAAACCTCCCAGCCGCCTGGAATCGCCGTGCACTGCAGATGGGCGGCGGCGGATACGACGGTTCGCTGGTGACGGCGCTGACCGCGTATTCTAATCAGGCTCCTACCAGCGAAACACCTTTGAAGCAGGGCTACGTTACCCTCGGCAGCGATGGCGGCCACCAGGGCAAGCCGGGCTTCGACGGTACGTTTGGGATGGACGATGAAGCGCTACTGAACTATGGCAAGGAGTCTGTCAAGAAAACCCACGATGCCGCCGTGGCAGTCATCCGCAAAGCCTATGGACGGCGGCCCGATCGCTTCTACTTTATTGGCGGCTCACAGGGCGGGCATGAAGCTTTGGATGCGGCTGCGCGTTATCCGCGGGATTATGACGGCGTGGTGGCGCATTACCCTGCCTACAACGTTACGCTGCTGCACTTAGGGTCACTGAACGTGGGCAAGGCGCTCTATGCAGATGGGGGCGCAGGATGGATCAATCCGCAGAAGACGAAACTGATCGGCAATGAGCTTTACGCCAAGTGCGACGCGCTCGACGGAGTGAAGGACGGCATCATTAGTAACGTGGCCGGCTGCAATACTGCCTTCGACGTTTCCACGCTACGTTGCCCTGATGGAACAGACACCGGCGACACGTGCCTTTCCGACGCGCAGTTGAGAGCGATTAAGACCATCACTGCCAGCTACCGGCCGGGTGTCAGTATCGCCAAGATGGATCACTTTCCGAAATGGGCGCTGCTGGAGGGCGCGCAGTTTCAGGGGCCGTCGAACTTCGGACAGCTTCGTCAGCCCGCCGACCCGTTATCGGGCAAAGAAGCCCTCCTTTATTCCGCCGGCGCCGCCACTGTGAAATTCATCATCACGCGTGACTCGCAGTACGATCCGATGAAATTCGATCCTACGCAATGGCGGCCGCGGATTGCCACGGTTGCCTCAATCATGGATGTGACCGATGTGAGACTGGACAAATTCCGGGCCAAGGGCGGGAAAATTATCATGACGCACGGCACAGCGGACGACTTCATCACGCCGCACAATTCCATCGAATATTATCAGCGGCAACTGGCGCAGTTCGGCCAGGAGCGGCTGAACGGCTTTCTCCGGTTTTACCAAATCCCGGGCTTCGGCCACGGGTTTGGCCCGTTTAACGCGAAGTTCGACAGCCTGGTGGCGCTGCAAAATTGGGTGGAAAAAGGGCAAGCGCCAAGCGGGCTCACGGCCATGGATGCGAATCAGGGTGCCAATCGCACGCGGCCCTTGTGTGAATGGCCGAAGTGGCCAAAGTTCACCGGGGCGCCGGGAACGGAGAACTCCGCCGCCAGCTTTACGTGTGTTCGCGAATAAACCTGAGCGCAACTACTTCGCCCGTCCGCTATAGCCTTGTGCGATGGTTGGAATCGCGATGATGCGGTTGCGCGCGCTGGGCGTTCCCCATCCACCATAAAACTCGATGCCGAAGAGGGTCTTCTTATCGCGGCCGCCGAAGAATGTCCCGTGCAGGCCCTGTGGGCCAGGGATGCTACCGGCGAAGGTGCCATCCGCCGCGAAGACGTCGACGGACTTGCCGGTGGCAATATACACGCGGCCCTGCTGATCCACCGCCGAACCGTCGCCGCCTTCCCCGCCCCGTAGTTTGCCGAACACGCGCTGATTGGCCAGCGATCCGTCGGC
>JANXYJ010000014.1 GCA_025350105.1 Terriglobia bacterium
CGATGCCGATGGTCTTGCCTTTCAGCATTCCACGCCCCGCTACTTCCCTCAGCACGAACGTGATCACCGCTTGATGCACGGCTTCGTCGAACAACCTTCTGGTGCGCGACACCGTCACATGATCCGGCGTTGCTTCGCCCAAGCCGTAGTTCAGGAAGCGCCGCAGGCTCAGGCTATCGGCCACGCGCCAGCAGATCCCGCGCTCGCTCGCGATGCCCTCGAAGAATCCGATCAGCAGCAGCCGGAAGTACACGCCTGGGGACATCGACGGGCGGCCTAGCTTCGTATGGTAGAACCGGCGGCATTGCTCTTCGCAGAATGCGTCAAACTTCGCGCCGCTCAACACCGTGTTCAGCTTCTGGTAGAACGGGTGCCCGGGGGCTTCCGCTTGCTCGCTGGCGTAAAACAGTTCTTCCTGTTTCTCTTCCTTGCTTCCCATCGCCATGTCTGATCTTACAGTCAAAGCTCCCTATCGCAAAGTGATTTTAGACACAGGCTGCTAGGGTACTGTTACAGCGGAAATCTGTTCGTACTGAATCGCCTGCGGCACTTCATCCCCACCTGGAACGTGAATACGCTGGCGCAGTATTTTCTTTCCCTGTTGCCGTCGACCAACGCGGTTTATCACGAGGGGAGAAAGCGGGTGATCGCAGACGTTGGCTGTCTGTATGACTCCTTGCGAACCATTCCTGGAATTGATGTTTATCCCACCGGCGCCAACTTTGTGTTGTTCAAACTGAATGGCGAAATAAACGCTACCGAGATGCAAGCACGCTTGTTGAACGAACATCGCATGTATGTGCGGGACTGCTCGAATAAGATCGGGATGGACAACTTCCATATCCGTGTTGCGTCACAGGGCCGCGAAAAGGATTCCCAACTGGTGGAAGCGCTGAGAATTCTGTTGCCATGAAGCGCCCCCGGGTTGTGGTGGTTACGCGCAGGACGGAGCGCAAACAGAGACACATCGACTATGTTGGCGAGGCGCATCTAGCGCTTTTGATTGGGCTGGAGATGCTGCCGGTGATGGTTCCGGTGGTCGAAGGTTCCCTGGTCTGCCTGCCCGACTACGTGGACCAGATGAGGGGCCTGCTGGTGGTGGAAGGAGAAGACGTGGAGCCGGAACATTGCCAAGCCCGGCCGGAAAACTTAAAATACTTAGAGAAGACCCACCCGCTGAAGGACAAGATGGAAATAGAACTGATCCGTCATGCCCTGCGAAAAAAACTGCCGATACTGGCCATCTGCCGGGGGGCGCAATTGCTAAATGTGGTTTGCGGGGGGACGCTTTATGGAGATGTGCAAAAGGAAATTGGAAACGGCGGAAAGAAATCGCCTCTGAAGCATATCGATTTGTCGCACTATGACTCCTATCGACACGTGGTTTCGATTGCCGCGGGCAGTCCGTTGAAGAAGTGGTACGGGCGTGAGAGTTTGCTGGTGAATAGTTACCATCATCAGGGTATCCGCGATTTGGCAAAGCGTTTTCAGCCGATGGCATATGCGGCGGACCGCCTGATAGAAGGCTATTACGATCCGCGGGCAGAATTTGTTGTAGGCCTGCAGTTTCATCCCGAGCGGATGCTGGAGGAAGCAGTCGGCAATGGGCGGCTGTGGAAAGCCTTTGGCGACGCCGTGCACCAAAAGCGAAGACTTGGGTCGCTTCCTGCGCTTCTTTAAAAAATCCTGCGCTTCTGTAGAAGTTGCGTACGGAAGACACCGGCGCTAGCCGTTTTCGACGCGGGTCTTTATATCCGCGTACGCCAGATCGATCAGCCTGCTTAGGGCGGCGGCGTTTAGCGGCTTTCCCGGCCGCAGCTTGACATGGCGCATGAACCGGCCGGTGCCCTGCAACAGACGGTGTGGATCCGGCAGGGAGGCGCCTTGAAAGAAGCCTACGTTGACGTGGGACGTGAAGATGTTTACATAGGCGAAGGGCGCGTCTCCCAGACAGGCTACCGGACAGCCGTCATGCAAAAGCTCTCGCACTTCATCGCCGCATTGGCGCATCACCTGGAACCACTCGCGCGCGATTGCTCCCAATTCACCTGCATGCGCTTGCAACCACGCATCAATGGCGGGGTCGTGCTCCACTGCGCCGTTGAAGCGCAGGAGGTCCGTTTTCATTTTCGGTTACTCCTTAAATTCCACATTCACCAGATGCACCAGGGAAGGGGAGGTCCGGATAGGTCAGGAGCCTGTCGGAGATAGATTTTCACGAACGTAAAATCAATCGTTTACGGAAATGTTCCGACGCCTAAGTTATTGATTTTTCGTCCAGCAACTCTTTTCTCCGACAGGCTCTCAGGCTGTCCCCGGTTCACCCTACAGCGGATGATCCGGCATCGCAATCGACCGCCAGATATGCGCTACCGCCGTATTGTCGAACCCCAAGCCTTCCGCCGGTTGCTTGAAGTGACGGCCCAATAAATCAGTGAACTCATCGAATTCCACCACGACGCCGGGCTCGAAGGAATAGAGGTCGTTCACGGTTAGTAGGCGCGGCAAATCGTACCAGGGGTGATTGCGGACCATGCTGTAGGTGGCTTCGATGTAAGGCTCTGGCTGGTAGTCCTCGCCGAACACTTCGCGGTAGAGCGCAGGGTACTGGTAGCCGAAGGCAGGGTCGGCATAAAATCGCAGGGCCTGATGATAGCGAATGGCGAAAGCGGTTTTCTCGGAAACGTACGGCTCAAAGATCTGAGCCGACCACCAGCCGTGGTCCACGCGAATCAATTCCTGGGAGACGTCGTGTAACAGGCAGGCGAGAATTACTTCTTCCTGCATGCCGTTCTGGCGTGCACGATTCGCGCTCTGCAAAACGTGGTTGGCGGTGTGAAAAAACCGCAGACGGAAAAAATCCTTCAGCGTCGGCTTCGCCGGCATGGGCTGCAACTTCTTCACCGTCTTGCCTGCGTTGTGGAAAAGAAACCCCACGCCCTGCCGGTAGGTGCGCGTTTCGATTTGCGCTTCTACCTGGGCTGCGGTGGGAAAACGCGCAATTTTCCCCTGCAAGTGATGCTCCAGCGCATCCGCCTTGGCTTCAGACGTCAACCGGCGCACCGCGTCGTCGCCACCCAACTGGGCGATGATTTCTTCGCGATCATGGCTCATGCTCTCAGTGTAGACCGGGTAATTTCAATTCGGGCAAGCCTATGGTTATGGAGTCACGATGCTGCGGAAGGCGGACGCGCCAGGCCCGGATAATTTTCCAGGGTTGCTTGCGGACCTGGATGAGCTTCCCGGCCCTGGAGGCCCGAGCTACTTGGAGATAGGAGCTACCTGATGATTGCTACTCGCCGATGATTTTCACAAGCGCGCGTTTTCTGCGGCGGCCGTCGAACTCTCCGTAGAAAATCTGCTCCCACGGGCCGAAGTCCAACTTGCCTTTTGTGATCGCTACAACCACCTCGCGGCCCATGATTTGGCGCTTCATGTGAGCATCGGCGTTGTCCTCGCCTGTGCGATTGTGCAGGTACTGAGACGTGGGCTCGTGCGGGGCTAGTTTCTCCAGCCACTGGTCGTAGTCCTGATGCAGGCCGCTTTCGTTGTCGTTGATGAAGACGGAGGCGGTAATGTGCATGGCATTCACCAGGACAAGCCCTTCCTTAACCCCAGATTCTTTTAGGCATTCCTCAACTTGGCGGGTAATGTTCACGAACCCGCGCCGGGCGGGTACTTCAAACCACAATTCACGCCGATAACTAAGCATAAAGGAAGATCCTTATAGAAACGGTCTGGAGACCAGTGTAGGTTATGAAGCGGGAACTTAGAGGGTTGCACGAATGAAGAGTGGGAAGCAGCGGCGCGCCGAACTGGATACGAAGAAACAAGCCCGTAAAGACCGGCGGCTTCGCAAGATGAAAACTTTCCTCGACTTGGACAGGCTTGAACAGCCACGTGCGGCCCTACCTGAACCACTGGTGGTTAGCCGGAATCTGGCGCCGGATGGAAGCTACAGCCTTCCCGATTTCGTCTCTCGTGGCTACTACAGAGACAAACCCTTTTCCTGCGAAGCCTGCGGCACGCGCGAAGTTTGGACCGCTACCCAGCAAAAGTGGTGGTATGAGGTTGCCAAGGGTGGAGTTTGGACAACGGCCCGACTGTGCCGCCCGTGCCGCCGGCGGAAGCGGGAGCGGAAGAACGAAGCCCGGCGGGTTCATCTGGAAGGGCTGGAGCGCAAGAAGCGGAAGGCATGAAATAGGCCCGCATCAATTTGTTACACTTTTGGTTGGGCTTGCGGTTGGTATGAAATTTTAAAGATCGTTTACTTATTGATTTCTCAACACTTAGGGAGCTTGGTTTAGGAATGAAAGCAACCCATAATGCAGTCCACCGCGCGGTGATGTCCGCTGTGCTTGTCACCGTACTGGTGCTGGCTGCTATTTTTGCAACCGGCTGCGCATCCACTGCTGCTGCCACGCGGATGGCCGCCCGGCACTATTTCGTGCCTCCCGTGCCCATCATGATTCCGGCAACGGTAGCGGCGATCGATCCGCCGGAGGTGGTTCCGGCCTTGACGGTGGGGCTGTATGTGAATGAAAGCCCACAGTTTGGTAGCCGGCTACCGGTGGTTACCCGGCCCAGCGACGCGGATTTTTTGATTCGCGCCTCCGATGAACGGTTTGCGGCGGGTAAGCGCGCTTTGCAGGACGGCCGAAAACCGGATGCACGGCGCGAATTCGATAAAGCGATCGAAACCCTGCTGACCGTGCCGGACAACGTAGCAGAACGGGCACGGGTGGAACGGCATCTGGAAGAATTGATTGAGCAAATTTACCGTTACGATATTGATGAGTTAGGTGCGGCCCAGAAGGGCTCGGGCGAAGAGGCGAACTACGAGAAATCGCCGCTCGAAGGCATTATCGATATGACGTTCCCCATCGATCCCGACTCTCGCAGCAAGGTGCGGGATGAGATTTCGAGGACGGCCTCACAATTGCCGCTGGAAGTGCCGGATCCGGTGGTGAGTTTCATCAACTACTTTTCGTCCCCGCAAGGGAAGAAGGTTTTGACGTTCGGGTTGCGGCACTCCGGACGCTATAAACCGATGATCGAAAGAATTTTGCGCGATGAAGGCGTACCGCAGGAACTGATCTTTTTGGCGCAGGCGGAGTCTGGATTCTTTCCGCGAGCGCGTTCCAATGCGGAGTGCGTCGGGCTGTGGCAGTTCCAGGGCGCCAGGGGCCGGGAGTATGGGTTGAACCAGACTCCGGCAACCGATGACCGGATGGATCCGGAAAAAGCTACGCGCGCCGCGGCCAAACATTTGCACGATCTGTATACCCATTTCGGGGATTGGTATCTGGCCATGGCGGCCTACAATTGCGGACCCGGTTGCGTGGATTCGGCGATCCTGCGAACCGGCTATGCGGACTTCTGGACGTTGCGGCGGCTGGGAGTTTTGCCTGGGGAAACCGCGAATTACGTACCCATCATTCTGGCCATGACCGTGATGGCCAAAAATCCCAAAGACTACGGTCTGGATGATGTGGAGTTTGAAGCGCCGGTGGCCTACGATACGGTTGAACTGGAATCGCCAACGCATTTGGCACTGCTGGCGGAAGCCATGGACCGGCCGGTTTCCGAATTGCGAGAATTGAACCCCAGTCTACTAAGGCTGGTGGCGCCAGAGGGATTTGCTCTGCATGTACCCAAGGGCACCCTGCCGCAGGTGGAAGCAGCTCTGCAGGTAGTTCCGGCATCCCGGCGCGACGCGTGGCGGCTGCACCGGATGAACCCCGACGATAGTTTCCCAACAATGGCTAAGCGCTATGGCTTAGCACCGGCGGTGCTAAGCGCGGCCAATCGTGAAGTGCTTCCAGAGGCGGGGAACTGGGCTGTGATTCCGGCCGCTTACCCTGGCGATCCGGTCCCGGTAGCCAGAATGCGGACAGGACGTTATCCGGTTCGTGCGGCGATTCGGAAACCGGCAGCCGCACCGGCCATCGCGTTAATAGCGGGGACAGCACATGCGGCAGTCACTAAGGCTCCCACCAAAACAACCCTGGCAAAAGCATCGCCGAATCCGGTGAAACGCATCGCCCGTTGATGCGTGGCGTTGACTTCTCATGGCATGTTCCATGTTTTCGCTTGCATCCCGCAGAAAACGCGATATTCTGGACTTCTAAATTACACTCCTACCAGGAGGGCACAATGGAATTTCGTTTTGGACCTGATGAAGATGAACTTGATGAATTTGACGATCACGGTGAACTCCATATCGACGACGTAGGGGAATACGGACTCGACGATGAGGAAGACGACGATCTTCCCGTATTGGTTTCCACGTTACCCATATCCGTGCTGGCAACACCGGTTGTGATTGTAGAAACGATGGAAATCATGGAGACAACCCCGGAAGAGGCGGCCCATGTGACCGGAGCCGAACCCGCGCCTCCGCAGCGCAAACCAGCGGTAGCTGCGAAAAAAGCTGTGGCCCAGAAGACGGCAGCAAAGAAGACGGCAGCCAAGACCGCGCCCTCCAAGAAAGTGGTTGCGAAGCCGGCAACCAAGAAAGCCGTGAACACAGCGGCATCCAAAAAAGTGGCTAAGCCAAAACCGGCAGCCAAGAAAGCAGTGATGAAGAAAACGGTAGCGAAAAAAGCAGCCACGAAGGTTGTGGCGAAGAAGGTTGTCGCGAAGAAAGTTGTGGCGAAGAAGGTGGTCGCGAAGAAAGTCGTGGCGAAAGCGCCACTCAAGAAGACTGCGGTAAAGAAGAAAGTTACCGCCAAGAAAGTAGCGGCCAAGAAAAAGAAGTAGCCAAAGGCTGCGTATTAGAGT
Organism: Terriglobia bacterium; assembly: GCA_025350105.1. Classification (GTDB taxonomy): domain Bacteria; phylum Acidobacteriota; class Terriglobia; order Bryobacterales; family Bryobacteraceae; genus Palsa-187. The sequence continues at coordinate 6,784 of JANXYJ010000014.1, forward strand.
GGGAAGCAAAAGCGGGGCCGAGAACATCGGCCCCGTTCTTATTTTCGTGATTGCCGTGCAGTGCTAATATTTGGCGTTATTCGTCTTTTTTACTGACTACGCTACGGCAGCGCTCATACAGACTGATCAGCGCATCCACCTGCTCATCGGCCGTTTTCAGGGCTTTCCCGCCGAATCCGGCCGTACTCGAGCTTTTCCCTAAGCCCGTTGTAGACGCGATAAAGCGCATCAGCTCTAGCGCTACTTCTTCCTTGCTCGATCCGCCGCCCGGTGGGCGGGGGGTGGTATCCTTCTCTTCGGTCATATAATCCTAAGGTAGTGCATTTCTGAGTCCGAAAATTGAGCCCGCGAAACCACTAGCTAATAATGCCTGTTAACGCAGTCCGTCTGATCCGCAAAATGCGTGGCGGAGCGCAGGCTCATTTGATTGAAGCTAGCGACGGACAGCATTACGTAGTCAAATTTCTGAACAACCCGCAACATCGCAGGATTTTGGTGAACGAATGGATATCGGGTGTACTCCTGCGGTATCTGGGGCTATCCACACCAGAGGCAGCGTTGGTGGAGATTACCGGGGATTTCCTGCGCGATAACCCGGAAGTATTTATTCAGTTGGGCTCCGCCCGGCACGCGGTGATGCATGGCTGGCACTTTGGATCGCGGTTTCCGGGTAACCCAGCGCGGACGGTGGTCTATGATTTTTTGCCGGATACCCTGCTGACGCAGGTTACCAATCGGCAGGAGTTTGCGGGGCTGCTGGCGTTCGACCAATGGACCGGGAACGCGGACTCCCGGCAGGCTATATTTTTTCGGGCGCGGCTGCGCGAGTGGCTGCCGAGGTTTGAGGAGCATCCTCAAAAGCTGGGATTCGTGGCGCAAATGGTAGATCACGGTTTTGTCTTTGACGGACCAAACTGGCGCTTCGGCGATTCGCCGCTGCTGGGAGTTTACTTTCGCCCGGCGGTTTACGAAGGGGTACGAGGCCTGGACGATTTTCAACCCTGGCTGGAACGGATTGTCCATTTTCCGGAACACGTGATCGATCAGGCGATCCGGCAGATACCGTCGGCCTGGATCGATGGCGAGGAAGCGGCGTTGCAGCAATTGTTAGAACAGCTGATGACCCGTCGGCGAAGGGTTCCGGATCTGCTGGAGAACTGCCGTCAGGCGCGAGGTCATTTCTTTCCCAATTGGCCGGCCTAAAACTTGCGGAGGTAGGCTATCACCTTAGACGGGGAATCGTTTAAGCGGAACAATTCAGGTACACTATTCATACAAGTGGCTACAGACCTGCTGGTGGTTGATCCAGAGCAACCCGATCCCCTGACGATTGACAAGGCGTGCGCCGAGATCAAACGCGGTGCGGTGCTAGCCATCCCGACGGGCGCGCTTTATAGTCTGATCGCGGATCCGCTGAACCTGCATGCGGTCGGCCGCGTGTTTGCGGCGAAAGGCCGCGAGAAAGAGCGTGCGCTTCCGTTGCTGGTAAGCGACGTGGTGATGGCCGAGGATCTGGCCAAGGACATTTCCCCGCGTTTCTATCTGCTGGCCCGCCGCTTCTGGCCGGGCCCGCTGACCATCATCGTTTCGGCTTCCTCACGGGTGCCGCTGAAACTGACGGGCAATACGGGGCGCATCGCACTGCGTCAGCCGCGCTCGAAGATTGCGCAAGCGATTCTGGAAAAACTGGGGCAGCCGTTGATCGCCACTAGCGCGAACCTGTCTGGCATGCCCACTTGCTCCAGCGGCATAGAGGTTTTTGGCGTGATGGACGGACGGGTGGACCTGGTTCTGGACGGGGGACAGGCGACGGGTGGGGGCGCTACCACTGTGGATATTACCGAGCCTTATTGGCGGGTGATTAAAGAGGGCATGATTACCGAGAGGGATGTAGCCGAAGTCTTGCGCGGAACCTAATGCCCATACGGGAAACGACAGAATATAAATAACTTGAATGCGTATTGTCCGACAAACGTCAGATTTATGTCATACGAAAAGCGGCCTTAAACCTAGTACTCCGGGCCGCTCAGGATCATCTGAAAGCCGGACCCCATTCTCCCGCACAATTTCCGTTCAATTTCCAGACAATCTGGGGTATCATCTTCTTGGAGCGTTCCTGCCGCGATCGTGTGCGGCCTCTAAAAATTGATCCGATAGTCAATGTCATGGAGCCCGTCTCGTTTTACGTGCCGGTGTGCAAGCTCCGGCTGGTTCACTCCAGCCATGGAGAAGCCTAAAGGTGCTCGGAGGGTTCCCCCCTTGTAATCTTCGGGGTCAATGACAGGGGCTGGGGACGGCGTGGTGGTGCGCTCCATATCTATTCAAAGCCTGCGAAATCTATTCAAAAGCCTGCGAACTTTGGCTCTGCCGGCGGTGGCCGGCAGTCAATGCGTTAAGCTGGGTTCTTGACCAACCTCCTCTTTATCGGTGATATTTTTGCTTCCCCTGGGCGAACGATTGTAGCCCGCTACCTGCGCGACATCGTCGCCGCGGAAAAAATTGATCTGGCCATCGCCAACGTCGAAAACGCCGCAGGCGGCTTCGGCATCACACCGCAACTGGCGGACGAGTTGTTCGGCTTTGGGCTGAACGTGCTCACCACGGGAAATCACGTTTGGGATAAGCGCGAAATTTACGACTACTTTCCGCGCCAGCCTCGGCTATTGCGGCCAGCCAATTACGTGGAGGAACTGCCTGGCGCAGGCTTGATCGTGGTCAAAGCAAGAAATGGTGTGGAATGCGCCGTGATGAATCTGCAAGGGCGGGTTTACATGCCCACCATCGATTGCCCGTTTCGCAAAGCCGATAGCCTGTTGGCCTCGATTCCAGAATCGGTGAAGGTCCGGTTCGTGGATTTCCATGCGGAGGTCACCAGCGAAAAAGTGACCATGGGTTGGTACCTGGACGGCCGCGTTTCCGGAGTGGTGGGAACGCACACGCACATTCCCACCGCCGACACGCGCATTCTGCCCAACGGAACTGCGTATCAAACCGACGCCGGCATGACCGGGCCGTATCATGGCGTGATTGGCGTGGATAAAGAGATCATCCTGCAACGGTTTCTGACGCAAATGCCGGTGCGCATGGAAGCCGCGCGGCACGGTGCGGAGCTACATTCGGTGATCATCGAAGTGGATGAGACGACGGGAAAAGCGACGGCGGTGCGGCGGTTTACGGTGAGCTAGGCTCTAAGACTTGACGACCGCGTAAACTAGTTTACTTGGCACTTACTTTTGAACAAGCGCGCAGTTGCGTGCTCCGCGAGGTTGGCTTAGCGATGGGGACGGAGTCCATTGGCTTGTCGGACTCCTCAGAGCGAATCCTCGCCGAGACGGTCACCGCTGACCGAGATTATCCACCGTTTCATCGTTCGGCCCGCGATGGGTTTGCGGTGCGGGCAGAGGATCTGCCGGGTCAACTGAAAATCATCGGCGAAGTGCGGGCAGGACAGAACTTCGACGGCACGGTACATTTCAGGGAAGCGGTGGAGATTATGACGGGGGCTCCCCTGCCCCAAGGCGCGGATGCGGTGGTGATGGTGGAACACTGCGTGCGCGTGGTTGATGCAGTATTGGGCGATGTCGTTTCTATCGAAAAGACGGCGCTTTCCGGGGACAATTTCAGTCCACGTGGATGCGAAACGAAAGCTGGCGAAATTGTTTTGGGTCCCGGGCACAAACTGGGCTATAGCGAAATCGCGCTGCTGGCGAGTGTGGGGCACGGTAAGGTGACGGTTTATCGAAAGCCGCAGGTGGCCATTATCGCGACGGGCGATGAAATTGTGCAGGTGGAGGAAACGCCGCTCAATTTTCAGATTCGCAATTCCAATGCGATGTCGCTGGCGGCGCAAGTTCGCCGCGCGGGCGGGATTCCCGACATTCTGCCTATCGCAGGTGACAACGAAGAATCCACGCGCGCGCAGGTGAAAGCGGGCTTGGCCGCCGACTTGTTGTTGCTTTCCGGAGGCGTTTCGGCTGGCAAGTATGACATCGTTGAAAAAGTATTGGCCGGGTTTGGCGCGGAGTTTTTCTTCGATCGCGTCCTGATTCAACCCGGCGCACCCGTTGTCTTCGGCAAAGTCCACGGCAAATTCTTTTTCGGCTTGCCAGGGAATCCGGCGTCGACGATGGTGACGTTCGAGATTTTCGCGCGCGCTGCGATTGAGCGGATGCAGGGCGTACTGGAACCAAACCTGGCAATCCTTCGGGCAAAATTGGTAAAACCGTTCAAGCAGAAACCGGGGCTGACCCGATTCCTCCCAGCATTGCTGACAGCCGATGGGATCGCACCGGTGAAATCGCAGGGGTCCGGTGATGTAGTGTCGCTGGCGAGGGCGAATGCTTATCTGGTTACCGATCCGAAAAGGGAAGAATGGGCGGCGGGGGAGGATATTGGAGTGCTGTTGAAATGAGGACCGAATATAAGATCGCTCCCTTACGGTCGCGGCTTGGTGCTATCCGGGGATGAAAAAACTATCGCATTATGATGATCGGGGCCACGCGCGGATGGTGGATGTGTCCGCCAAAGCAGAGACCAAACGCACGGCCACAGCGCATGCCTTCGTTCGCATTGCTTCATCGGTGTTGAAAAAATTGCCGCAGAACCCAAAGGGGAATCCGTTGGAGGTGGCTCGCTTTGCGGGAATCAGTGCCGCGAAGAAAACTTCCGAACTGATTCCGATGTGCCACCCACTGATGATTTCGCACGTGGACGTCGAATGCAAGATCGAAGCCAAGGGTGTTCGCATCACATCTACCGTCACAATCACCGGACCAACGGGCGTTGAGATGGAAGCACTGACGGCGGCGGCGGTTGCGGCGCTCACGGTTTACGACATGACCAAAGCGCTCGACAAAGGCATTGAGATTCAGGATGTCTTTCTGGTTTCGAAGACCGGCGGGAAGTCGGGTGAGTACAAACGAAGCCAGCATAGAGGGAAGAAGGCGTGATCAAGGTCGCCATCATCACCATCAGCGATTCGGCCAGCGCCGGTGAGCGCGAAGACCGCTCCGGCCCAGCGTTGGTAGAGTGCGTTGCGAGTTTTGGCTGGGAAGTCTCTGAAACAAAACTGATTTCGGATGATTTTGGGGCGATTCAGGCTGCGGTGCTGGAAATGGCAGGCAGCGTGCTGGTCGTTGATCAAGGAATGGGCCATGATGTGATTGTGACTACGGGCGGAACGGGTGTGGCACCGAGGGATCAAACACCGGAGGCCACCCGGAGCATCGCGGACCGCGAAATTGCAGGCATTGGCGAACTGATGCGCGCCGAAGGAGCAAAGAAGACCAAGTTCTCCTATTTGTCGAGAAGCACGGCGTTTACCTTGAAGCAGGTGCTGATTTTAAACCTGCCCGGATCGCCCAAAGGTGCGGTAGAGTCACTAGAGGCGGTGGCGCATCTGATTCCGCACGCGGTGGACTTGTTACATGGGCGCACCAAACATTAGGCGACTACAGGGTATTAGGCAATGGCAGGGCACTAGGCGATTGCAGGGAACGTGCGGCGCTGCCGCCGCATCGAACGTATAGGTGGATTATGAGTACAAAAACGGGTGTGCTGGCGTTGATTCTGTCCGGGGTGGTAGCGCAACCGCAATCCCCCGCCGCCACCGACAGGCCGGATTTCGGCGTCACCACTAATATTGTGATGGTGCCGGTGACGGTGACGCAGCGCGACGGCAGTATCCTGAATGGACTGAGCGCTAACGATTTCCGCCTGCTGGACAACAACAAAGTACAAAAGATCACGCAGGATATGACCACGCACCCGCTTTCGATTGCGATGGTGATTCAGGCCACCACCAACATGGAGAGCATGTTGCCCAAGATTCAGAAGCTGAGTTCACTTTTGCAGGCTCAGGTGCTGGGGGATGAGGGCGAGGTGGCCGTGCTGGCGTTCGATCATCGCATTGAAAAGCTTGCGGATTTCACTTCCGATGAAGCGCGTCTGCAGGCGACGCTGAAGAAACTGAAGCCCGGCAGCGGCAGTGCGCGTTTGAACGACGCGGCGATTGAAGGAATTCGGTTACTGAAAACCCGCCCGGCCACCCGGCGGCGCATTCTTTTGCTGATCAGCGAGCCGCACGATAAAGGCAGCGAACTGCGGGTGCGCGAAGTGCTGAGCGAAGCTGAGTTTGCCGGCGTGGTGATCTATTCGGTGAACGTTTCTTCGATTATCGCCAACGCGACAACGTCGGCTCCGGCGACGCGTTCAATCACGGACAACAATCCCCCGGGGTCCACGTTTCAACCGGGTCCCGGTGGAGGCATCGCCACATCCACCACGCTTTCGCAAAACAATATGGGTAACTGGGCGCCCCTGATGAAGGAGATTTATACTTCCGCCGTTGACGTATTCAAGAAGAACCCCAGCGAAATTTATACATCCTATACAGGTGGCCGCGGCTACGCGTTTGGCACACAAAAGGAGCTGGAGCGCGCGGTTTCGGCCATCGGTGAGGAATTGCACAGCCAGTACCTGTTGACATACAGCCCCAACAATCAGGACGAGGCTGGTTTTCACAACATTGTCGTGCAGGTGCTGAAGCCGGACCTGAAAATCCGCTCGCGCGACGGCTACTATATCGCCGGTAAGCTGCGCGAAGGAAAATAAGCGCAAACGCTTGCGGCACATCCCCAACATATTGAGCTTTGCGCGCCTGGCGCTGGCGCCGTATGTGTTCGTCCTACAAACGCACCGTCAATACACGCGCGTATTGTGGCTGTTTGCGATTCTAGGCATCACCGACGTCATCGACGGTTTTCTGGCACGTAAGTTCAAGGCCACCTCGCGGTTGGGCGCTTACATCGATCCGCTAGCGGACAAATTGTTGCAAAGCGGTATGTTCGTGGTGCTGGCCGTTACCGGCGTCATCGAAAAATGGCTGGCCGTGGTGGTGCTGGGCCGGGACGTGCTGATTCTGTCGGTGGCCGGGGCGCTCTATTTGTGGACCAAAAGGCGCACTTTCCCGCCCTCCCCGTGGGGCAAAATCAGCACGTTTGTGCAGATTGTGTTCGTGATGTTCGCGGTAGGGGAGTTGGCGGGGATTGTAAATAGCACGCCCGTTATGCTCCTAAAATGGCTGGTGGTTGTGTTGGTGGTGGTGAGCACGCTGGACTATGCCAAGATCTTCCGGACGCAACCTCAAACATGACCCTTACCGCAGCTCGACTGGGACTGCTAGTCCCGCTTCTGAAAAGGCTTTTTGCACCCGCAGGTCCTTTGCTACCAATCAAATAAGATGCTATCCTGGTACAATTCATGCGTACAGTCGACCTGATCCACCGCAAGCGCGACGGCGAGGAACTTTCCGGCGAAGAAATCGCCTTCCTCGTTGACGGATACACCGCCGGAACCATTCCGGACTACCAAGCCTCCGCTTTCCTAATGGCCGTATTCTTTTCCGGAATGACCGACCGGGAAGTGAGCGCCCTGACGGAGTGCATGGTTTTGTCTGGCGAGAAAGTTGATCTTTCGTCGGTTCCAGGCATTAAAGTTGACAAACATTCCACCGGGGGCGTGGGCGATAAAACCAGTCTGATTTCGTCTCCCATTGCCGCGGCGGCGGGCGTGACCGTGCCCATGATTTCCGGCCGGGCGCTGGGCCACACCGGCGGAACGTTGGACAAACTGGAATCTATTCCCGGCTTTCGCACGAATCTGACTATCGACGAATTTCGCGCGCAACTGATACAGCACAAGCTGGCGTTTATCGGACAAACGCCGGAAGTGGCGCCGGCGGACGGAAAGTTTTACGCGCTGCGCGATTCCACGGCTACCGTCGAATCCATTCCGCTGATTGCTTCGTCGATCATGTCGAAGAAGCTGGCCGTGGGTTTAGATGCGCTGGTGCTGGACGTGAAAGTGGGCGCGGGAGCCTTCATGAAACGCCAGGTGGACGCACGACGTTTGGCGCAGATGATGGTTGGCATTGGCCGCCGCATGGATAAGAAGGTGCAAGCCTTGATCACCGACATGAATCAGCCGCTGGGCTACGCGATCGGGAATGCACTCGAAGTGATGGAAGTTTCCCAGACCCTGCAGAATGCGGGTCCGGCGGATTTGACGCGGCTGTCGCTGGAGTTGGCCGCGCGCATGATTCACCTGGGCAAGATCACCGCGACGCTTGATGAAGCGCGGGAGTTGGCGCAGAAGAAATTATTGGATGGCTCGGGCTACGCGAAGTTGAAAGAAGTGATTGCGGCGCAGGGCGGCAATCCTCAAGTGCTGGATCGCTTCGAGCTGTTGCCCAACGCCACCGGGGCACGCGAAATTGCTTCGCCGCGCGCGGGCTATATCAGCGCCATCGACGCCGAATACATTGGCCAGGCATCGTCCATGATCGGCGCAGGCCGTGATACCAAGGAAGACGCGATCGATCCCGCAGTCGGAGTAATTCTGGAAGTGAAGGTGGGCCAGAAGGTGGATGCCGGTGGCGTTTTGTGCCGCCTGTACTACACCCGCGAAGACCGCGTGGACGAAGCTGCCCAGTTGGTGGAGGACGCTTTCCGTATTTCCTCGACGGCCCCGGAAAGCCGCGAATTGATTCTTGAAGTCGTAGGCTGATAGACTTCTCGGTCATGGAACGTTTCACCGGCCTGCTAGGTCTGGTTGTCGTGATGGCTTTGGCGTATCTGTTTTCGTCGAATCGTAAAGCCATTCAACCTCGTGTGATTTACTGGGGACTGGGCCTGCAAATCGGCTTCGCTTTCCTGGTCCTTAAGACACCGCTGGCCGAGTGGTTTAAAGTCGCCAGCAACGTCATCAACCGCTTAATCGGCTATTCGGTGGAAGGCAGCAAGTTCGTCTTCGGGGATAAACTGGGCGCACCCAACGACCAGTTTGGCGTGGTGTTCGCCTTTCAGGTATTGCCCATTGTCATATTCATTGCGTCGCTGTTTGCGGTTCTCTATCAGTTGGGCGTGATGCAAGTTTTCGTTCGTATGATGGCCGTGCTGATGCAAAAAGTGATGGGCACAAGCGGCGCCGAATCCACCAGCGTGGCGGCCAGCATCTTCATGGGCCAAACAGAAGCGCCACTCACCATCCGGCCATTTCTGGCGGGGCTAACCGAGAGCGAACTGTTTACGATTATGACCAGCGGCATGGCGCACGTCTCGGGTGCCGTGATGGCGGCGTATGTCTTAATCGCGCACGTGGAAATTCGCCATTTGCTGACAGCCGTCATCATGACGTCGCCCGCGACATTGATGCTGGCAAAAATGCTGATGCCAGAAACCGGCCAACCAGCCACGATGGGCAGAGTGAAAGTGGAAGTAGAAAAACCGGGCGTCAATATCATCGATGCGGCAGCGCGCGGGGCGGGCGATGGATTGCAACTGGCGCTGAACATCGGCGGCATGCTGATCGCCTTCATCGGGCTGATCGCCATGGTGAACGGGGGATTGCAGGCTCTGCACGGAACGTCGCTATTGGCCTGGCTTCCTGATTCGCTGCAAGGCATACTGGGCCGCATATTCTCGCCCATCGCCTGGCTGCTGGGCGTGAAGTGGAAGGATTGCGCCGCAGTTGGCAATTTATTGGGCACGCGTTTGATCCTGAACGAATTTGTGGCGTTCGTGGATCTGGGAAAAATCGGCAACACACTCGACCCGAAATCTTTTGTAATTGCAACCTACGCGCTTTGCGGCTTCGCCAATCTCAGCTCCGTGGCAATTCAAGTGGGCGGCATTGGCGCGCTGGCGCCGTCGCGGAAATCGGATTTGGCCAGAATGGGTATGAAGGCCGTGGCGGCCGGCACGATGGCGAATTTCATGTCGGCTTGTATCGCGGGAATACTGCAATGAAAGTTGGCGTCGTTCTAGGCAGCGGCTTGGGCGCGTTCGCAGACGCGCTGGGTCACGGTAAAGAAGACCAGCACAAAGAAACTCCGTACAAGGAGATCGCCGGTTGGCCGGTTTCCACGGCGGTGGGTCACGCGGGCAAGCTGGTGGAAGGCCGGATTGGCAATGCGGACGTGATCGTTCTTTCCGGCCGCGTACATTTCTACGAAGGCTACTCCGCACAACAGGTAACCTTCGGCATTCGGGAACTGAAGAAGCGCGGCGTAACCAGCGTCATCCTCACCAACGCCGCCGGCGGGATCAATACTGCATACAAGCCCGGCGAATTTGTACTGATCTCCGATCACATCAATTTGATGGGCATGAACCCGCTGATGGGACCCAATGACGATGCGCTAGGCCCGCGCTTCCCGGATATGAGCGAAGCGTATTCAAAACGCTTGCGCAAGCTTGCTCAAGACGCCGCGGCAGAGACAGGCTGGCTTCTAAAGGAAGGCGTTTACGTCGGACTCTCCGGGCCCAGCTACGAAACCCCCGCCGAGATTCGCTACCTGCGCACCATTGGCGCGGACTTGGTGGGCATGTCCACGGTGCCGGAAACCATCGTGGCCAATCACCTGGGGATGGAAGTGCTTGGCATTTCGTGCGTCACCAACATGGCCGCCGGAATCCTGCCACAAAAACTGGTTCACGAGGAAGTGCTGGAGACCGGCGCAGGCGTGCGCGAAACAATCATTCAGTTGTTGAAGGCGATTGTTCCCCGCTTGGCCTGAACTAAGCTTGGTTTGAACCAAGCTTGGCCTGAACTAAGCTTAGTTTGAATCAGGCTTCGCTTGAACTAAGCAACCAGGCGGATATCACGAATCGCCGACGTCACAATGGTGCCCGGATAGTCGGGGTGGCGAAATTCCAAGTGCATGCCGCGCCCCAAGTATGCCGTCATCAACATGGATCCACCCCAATTGCAGCCGTGAATACGCACCAGCACAGGCCGCGGGCAATATTCCGGATGACCTGAAATCAGCGCATGGCCGTCGCCCGCCAGCACCAAAGTGTATTCACGATTGTCGGTTTCCACTTCCAAAGTGGACGCCTCCGGCAGGTCACGCAGGTAGACGCCGCCTTCGATTTCCGATCGAATCACGTTGCGATTGATCTGGTCGCTAAGATTCGGATGCGCGACAAACATGTGCTTAAGGTTTTATTCTACACCCAGTTTTCATACGACACTCGCCATCGCTTTACAATAGAGTTTAGGGTATCTCGCATCGATCATGTCAGCCTTTTACCATCGCAGTGAACTTGTGGCGCAACGCGCCGTCTGGCGGGCGGAAGGCAAAACCGTGGTATTCACGAACGGCTGCTACGATATTCTGCACCCCGGTCATATTCGATTACTGGAGCGCGCCCGATCCCTGGGCGATGTTCTGATTCTGGCCCTCAACACCGACGCCAGCGTAGCGCGATTGAAAGGCCCGTCGCGGCCTTTGATCGCGGAGAGCGACCGCTCCCAAATGGCCTTGGCGCTAGAGGCAGTGGACGCCGTGACGCTTTTCGACCAGGACACGCCGCGCGAACTGATTGCCGAAGTGCTGCCCGATATTTTGATCAAGGGCGCCGATTGGGCCCACTTCATTGCTGGTAGGGAAGAAGTGGAAGCCGCCGGAGGCAAAGTGATCCTGTTGGCGCTGGAGCCCGGCTTCTCGACAACCAACATCGAAAAAGAATTACTGGCGCGCGTTCCCGCTGTACATCCGTAGATCAAAACGTAAGTCAACTCGTTACCAAATTCAGTGACAAATCCCAGCGTCCGCGAATTGTTTCAAACATTAGGACGGCATCCTGCATTTCAGGAAATTGTCGCGAAACTCCTCCGGCGCGAAGATGGGCCGTTGGCGCTAAGCGGCCTCACGCCCACCGCCAAGGCCTTGTACGTGGTCCTACTGTGGCAGCTAACCGGGAGACCGCTGCTGGTGATCACTGACGGCAACCAAAGCGCGGAAGTCCTTACTGAACTGGTAGCGACGATGTTTGAATTGCTGGTGGGCCGGCCAGAAAGCGGTCACCCGCAGTTGTTGCCGGCGCTAGACGTGATCCCCGGGCAAAAACTTTCTCCGCACAACGAAATCGCGGAGCAGCGCGCGATTGGGTTGTGGCGGCTGGCAGCCAAGAAAGTGCCTATCACGATTGCGCCGGTGGCTTCCTCGTTGAACCGGACGCATGCAGGGGATTACTACCGCGGTTTGGCGCTGTCCCTGCGTGTAGGCGAGGAATTGCCGCTCGACATGATCGAAGCACACCTGCAACAAATCGGCTACGAGCGCCGCGAGCCCGTGGAGATGACCGGAGAATATTCCATTCGTGGCGGCCTGCTGGATATTTACCCAGCCGAGAACGCACGGCCCTTGCGCATCGAATTCTTCGCCGACGAGATCGAATCGATTCGCAGGTTCGACGTGCAATCGCAGCGTTCCGTGATGAAGGTTACGGAAGTTACGGTACTGCCCCTGGTAGAACAGCCGCGGGACCGTCTTGGCCAGCCGGGCTGGGAGTTTAGGGCCGCACTGGATTCGCCTCGCGAAAAGACGCTATTTGATTTAGCCGACGATGCACTCATCGTCGTCGATGAGCCTGAACAGATCGCCGGCGCAGCAGAACGTTTTTGGAAGCGCTTGGATCAGCACGCCGACGATTATGATGCCATCAACTCCGCTAACTTTTTGCGTTTCGAGGAATGGGAAGAGCGTTTGCAGAAGCGTCCCCGCCTGACGTTTCGCGCACTCGATTTGGATCAAACCACGCCGCACATTGCCACCCGGCCGGCCATGGCTTTTCACGGCAGTATGCAGGTGGCTGTGGCGGAAACCAAAACCATGGTGGAGCAAGGTTTTCGCGTCGCGTTCTTCGCGCCATCCAACGGTGAACTGGAACGCTTGGCCGACATACTGCGCGAGTATTCCATCCCGTTTCAATTGGGCTTGGCGCCGAATGAAGCGGCGTCGCCGTATCTGGCCGAACGCGCCTATCTTGCGGGTTCGGTGGCTAGCACGTTTTTGGTGCGCGGCAATGTCCGGCGCGGGACCATTTTCTCGGACTCATCGATTGCGTTTGTTGGCGTGGAGGATCTGTTCGATCCTTCTGACTTAATCGCGCGGCCTGGGCTGACGCAGAATCAGTTGAGCGCCTTCGCGGCGGACTTAGCCGATTTGAAGCCCGGCGATTTCGTGGTGCACGTCACCCATGGCGTGGGCAGGTTTCTGGGCGTGCGCGAAATTGCCCAAGGTGAACAAAAAGGCGACTTCATGTTGCTGGAATATGCCGGTGAATCGAAGCTTTACGTACCGCTTACCCGCATGGATCTGATCGAGAAGTATAGAGGCGGCGGCGAAAACGGGCCGCCGCTCGATCGCCTGGGCGGCGCCACCTGGAGCAAACGCACCACCAGCGTAAAAGCCAAAATGCGCGACATGGCGGACGAACTATTGAAGCTCTACGCCCAGCGCCGCATGACCGAAGGTTTTGGTTTTTCGAAAGATTCCGGCTGGCAGCGCGAGTTTGAGGACGCCTTCGAATTCATCGAAACCAAAGACCAGTTGACGGCGGTGAAGGACATCAAACGCGATATGGAATCACCGCATCCCATGGATCGCCTGCTATGCGGCGACGTGGGTTTCGGTAAAACCGAAGTGGCCATGCGCGCGGCATTCAAAGCCTTGGGCGATGGCAAACAAGTGGCCGTTCTGGCGCCCACCACCGTGCTGGCCTTCCAGCATTTCGAAACCATGAAGCGGCGCTTTGCGGCTTTTCCCGTTCGCGTGGAAATGTTTTCGCGCTTCACTCAGAAGAACGCCTTAACCGCGGCGGTCGCCGATCTTGCGGCGGGTAAGGTAGACGTGGCCGTGGGCACGCACCGTCTTTTGTCGAAAGATGTCGAGTTTCACGATCTGGGCCTGGTGATTGTCGACGAAGAACAGCGCTTTGGCGTGGGACACAAGGAACGTTTAAAACAAATCCGCCACGATGTGGATGTGCTCACGATGAGCGCGACGCCGATTCCGCGTACGCTCCACATGTCCATGTTGGGCATCCGCGACATGAGTGTGATTGAGACTCCGCCCAAGGACCGTCTGGCGATTCACACCGTGGTGGCGCATTTTGATCCGGAGCTAATCCGCTCCGCCATCGATCAGGAATTGAGCCGCGGCGGACAGGTTTACTTCGTCCACAACCGAGTGGATTCAATTTTCTCGCGCGCGGCGGCGATTCAGGAACTGGTGCCGAATTGCCGCATCGGCGTTGGCCACGGACAGATGGGTGAGTCGGAACTGGAACGCGTTCTGCTCGGCTTTATGCGGCATGATTACGACGTTTTCGTCTGCACCACCATCGTCGAAAATGGCTTGGACATTCCGCTGGCGAACACCATGATCATCGAAAACGCGGAACGCTACGGCCTGTCGGAACTGTATCAGCTCCGTGGGAGAGTCGGCCGTTCCAACCGCCGCGCCTATGCCTATCTATTGGTCCCGCAAGATACCGAATTGAGTGAAATTGCCCGCAAACGCCTTGCCGCGTTGAAGGAGTTTTCAGATCTGGGCGCTGGCTTCAAGATCGCCGCGCTCGATTTGGAATTACGCGGCGCGGGCAACCTACTGGGCGGTGAACAACACGGTCACATTGCCGCCGTCGGCTTCGACATGTATCTGCGTTTGCTGGACGAAACAGTAAACGAACTGAAGGGCGTGGAGACTCCGCTGAAAGTTCACTCAGCATTAAATCTGGGCTTGGACATCCGCATTCCGCCGGAATATGTCGCCGACGAACACCAACGCCTGCGCGCCTACAAACGCGTGGCGGACGCAAAAAGCGCAGAGCAGGCCGAAACGATCCGCGCCGAAATGGCGGACCGCTACGGTCCGGTACCGCCCGCCGTCACCACACTGATTCAATTCGCGCTGCTGAAGACCAAAGCTGAACAGGTGGGCGTAGAAGCCATTGACCGCCGCGGTTCTTCCGTCCAAATCAAATTTCATCCCGGCTCCAAGATTCAGCCAGAACGCCTGATGGCTCTGATCACCTCGGTGGACGGCGCGCAATTCACGCCCGCCGGCGTGTTGAAATTGCCGCTCGGCGCGGGTACTGAAACTCCCGCCGGGCTGCTGGATTTCGTGGGCGCGTCGCTCACCACGCTCACTTCATAACGCCCATTCGCCGCTATAATTGTACATATGCGTTTGCGAATCCTCACGGCTGCCTCCATCTGTTTGTGCTTAGCGGCAACGCTGCGCGCCGCTGAAATCATGATCATCGACGAGATCATCGCCAAGGTGAATGGCGATATTGTGACTCGTAATGACGTTGATCGCGGCAAGAAGCAGTTGGAAGGAACGCTCCGCCAGCAGGGCCTCACTGGTCCTCGTCTCGCCGAAGCCATGAAGAATGGCGAGGGCAATATTCTCCGCGAGCGCATCGATCAACTACTGCTGCTGTCCAAAGGGAAAGAGCTCAACATCAACGTGGACGGCGAGGTCAACAAACAGCTGGCCGAAATTCAACGCTCCTCCAAAATCGCTGACCCCGAAAAATTTCAAGCGTTCGTCAAGGAACAAACCGGCCAGTCCTACGAAGACTATAAAGGTGAACTCAAAAATCAGGCCATCACCAACCGCATCATCCGCCAGGAAGTGGCCAACCGAATTCAGTTCAAACGCGAAGATCAGTTGAAGTATTACGAGGAACACAAAAGCGAGTTTCAGCGCCAGGAGCGCGTTTTTCTCCGCGAAATTCTGGTGAACGGCACAGCGGCGGATTCAGCGGCGGCGGAGAAAAAGGCTAAGGACCTTTCGGCCCGCGCCCGCAAAGGCGAAAAATTCGACGAATTGGCCCAAGCCAATTCCGATTCCCCCACGCAATCACAGGGCGGCGACATTGGGTCTTTCGACACAGGTCAATTGCGCCCCGAAATGGAGAAGCTGGTGTGGGATCAACCGCGGGGCTACGTCACTGATCCCATTAACGTGGGCACCGGTTTCCTGATCTTAAAGGTAGACGAGCATCCCAAAGCGGGCTTGGCTGAGTTTGAAGAAGTACAACAGGACATCAGCGGCAAGCTGTTTCAGCCGCGCTTTCAGCCGGAATTGCGCAAATATCTAACCACGCTGCGCCAGAACGCATTCCTGGAAATCAAACCTGGCTACGATGACAGCGCGGCCGCGCCCGGCAAGGATACCAAGTGGGTAGATCCCGCCGAAATCCGGCCGGAGACCATCACCAAGGAAGCAGTGCTGATGAAGATGCGCCGCAAGAAACTGCTGGGCATGGTGCCCATTCCCGGCACGACGCTGGACAACACCGGAACGTCGTCCTCGCGCAAGTAAGCGCGGCTTATCGACGCAAGGTCCGGTTTTGAGAAGAACTCGCAAAAGTAACTCATGAAAACACCCTATGTATCCGAGCTTGTGCCGGAACAGCTGATCACTGGAATTTTTCTCGTCCAAAACAAAGAGATCCGTCAGAAGAAAACCGGCGAGCCCTATCTTTCGTTGATGCTTGCCGACAAAACCGGCGAACTGGACGCCAAGATGTGGGACAACGTTCAGGAGGCGATGGACACGTTTGAACGCGATAGTTTCCTGAAGGTCAAGGGCCTGGTTCAGTTGTTTCAGAACCGCCCCCAGCTCACCATTCACCGTTTGCGCGCGGTGGAGGAAACCGAAATCGACATCTCCGATTTCCTTCCGGCGTCCAAGCGCGACCGCGATGAAATGTACGCGGAGCTGCGCGCCTGGATCACGCAGATGAGCAACCCTCATTTGAAAGAGCTGATCGAAAAAATTCTTGCGAACGAAGCGGTGGCGCTGGCGTATCGCACCGCGCCCGCGGCGAAGTCCGTCCATCATGGCTGGATCGGCGGTTTGATCGAGCACGTATTGTCGCTGTGCAAGCTCGCGCGGTTTACCGCCTCCCACTACCCGAATGTCGATTTCGACCTGTTGCTAACCGGTGTGATCCTGCACGACATCGGCAAGATCTACGAACTCACCTACGCACGCGCACTCGGCTACAGTAACGAAGGCCAGTTGATCGGCCACATCACGATCGGAGTGCGTATGATGGAGGACGCCGCGCGCTCCATTCCAGGCTTCCCTCCCCTGCTGCGTGACTTGGTTACGCACATGATCCTCAGCCATCACGGCGCGCTGGAATACGGTTCCCCGAAGTTGCCCGTCTTCCTGGAAGCGCAGCTTTTGCACTTGATCGACAACATGGATTCAAAGATGGAAGCCATGCGCGCCCACGCCGACAAGGACCGACAGGCCAACGGCGTGTGGACCGGCTGGAACGCCGCACTGGCGCGGACTGTTTTGAAGAAGCAGGCATATCTGGCTGGACCAACGGAAAAAGAGAAAACCGCACCCCCTCCGGTTAACCACAAGCCGGCACACCCGGAATCCGCAGCCTCGCCCTTCGCGGCTAAGTTGCAAGGAGCGCTGTTGGGCGATTCCGAATAGGCTTTAGATTCGCGACTCAATCATATTCGCGATTTCCGCTCCAATCGCCAGTGACGCCGTGGCACCTGGACTCGGCGCATTCACCAAATGTAACTCGCGGGGACCTTCCACGAACGTGAAGTCCTCCACCAACGTGCCCTCCGCCGTCATGGCTTGGGCCCGCACGCCGGCACCGCCTTCCTCCAAGTCCTCTACCTGAACTTCCGGCACCAGTCTTTGCAGCGCCGCGCAGAACAGTTCTTTGCTCAAGGAACGGCGCACTTCATCCCAACTGACGCGTGAATACTTTTGCAGAAACTTCCAGAGACCGGCGAAACTCAGCGCGTCCGCCAAATCACCAACACGAATGTCGGTTTTGCGATAGCCTTCCCGCGAAAGCGCCAGCACGGCGTTGGGTCCTGCCTCTACTCCGCCGCGAATCATCCGTGTGAAGTGCACGCCCAGAAACGGAAAGCGCGCATCCGGCACCGGATAGATCAGATTGCGGACCAGATCTTCGCGATCCGCACGAAGCTTAAAGTATTCGCCGCGAAACGGCAGAATGCGAATCTTCCTGGGCTGGCCCGTCAGCGCAGCAACCCGATCGGAATGTAAGCCGGCACAAGTGATAATTCGGGCGGCCGTATGCGTGCCCGCGGTACTTTCCACGCGCCACTCATTCCCTTCGCGAACCATCGCCGTCACCCGCGCGCGCACGATCACTTCCCCGCCCTTCAGTGTCACTTCACGAGAGAGAGCCCTACAGACGGCCGGATAGTCCGCGATCCCTTCCTGTGGAACTTGCACCGCCGCCACACCGGCTGCATGCGGTTCTATTTCGCGAAGCTGTTCCGCATTTAACCAACGCAAGCCCTGCAAACCATTTTGCGTTCCGCGTTCTAATAGGGTCCTCAGGCGCGGAACTTCGTCATCGGTCACCGCGACCACAATTTTTCCGCAAACCTCGTGCGCGATGGAGTGCTGCTTACAAAACTCCACCATTTGCCGAATGCCAGCGACCGCCAGCCGGGCCTTGCGCGAGCCAGTCTTATAATACAGGCCCGCATGCAGCACGCCGCTATTGTGACTGCTTTGGTGGCGCCCCACCTCCGCTTCTTTCTCGAGCACGATGACATGCGCACCAGGAAGAGCTTGCTGCAGTCGCCACGCCGTGGCCAACCCGATCAGTCCTCCACCAACCACTACGATCCGTTGCTTCATCGATGCGAACGCTCAAGCCATACGCCTGCCCAAACGGCGATGACGCCCGCAATCACGCTGATCAGAATATTTGCCAAACCAAGCCAGGCACGGTCTTTGTCGATCGCCTCAAAACTTTCCCACGCAAAGCTCGAAAAAGTCGTATAGCCTCCCAAAATGCCCGTCACCAGAAACAAGCGTAAATTCGGCTTTGGGTCGCCCCGTGCCATGAACCAGGACATCAGCATGCCAATGAAAAAGCAGCCGCTGAGGTTCACCAAAATCGTACCCACGGGAAAACGGCTGGAGTAACGTGCGAACAATACCGAACCAATAATGTACCGCGCCAACCCGCCCAGTGCCGCGCCCAGCATCACCAAAAGATATCGAGTCATTCGAAAGTTTTCAGATTCGGTGGAACGTCTTCAGGATATCGCGAGTGGCGTAGCGAACGGCAATCGGCCGGCCGTGCGGACAGCTCATCGGTGAAGAAGTCGCGGCCAGCGCGCGCAGCAGCCACTCGATTTTCGCTGGTTCCAGGCGCATGTTGATCTTGATGGCGGCGCGACAAGCAATGGAAGCCGCAATCGCCGCGCGCTGATCTTCTAAAGACGCCTTGCGCATTTCGCGTTCCGCAATCTCCAATACTTCAAAGACAACCTTTTCCACATCGCTGCCAGTTACTCCCGCGGGGGCCGATTTCACCGCGATGGTACGGTTACCGAAGGGCTCCGTATCGAAACCCAGCGCATTCAGTTCGTCCGCAATGCGAACATAGTCCAGTTGCTGCGCCGCCGTAAGTTGAATCACCATCGGCATCAGCAGGCCTTGCGTTTCCACCTTGCCCCTGCGGCGCGCCTCCAAAACCTGCTCAAACAAAATGCGTTCGTGCGCCACATGCTGATCGATGATCCACAAACCATCACGCCCGGCGGCGATGATGAAGCTGTCATGAAGTTGGCCCAACGGGCGCAAATCGCGCAGCGCATCCAAATTGTCCAGCTGCGGAATTTCGCTATTGGGAAACAGTGGCCCGTGCGTATCGGGAATCGCGCGTACAGTGCTGGTCACGCCCGGCATGTCGGCTGGGATGGACGCATCGGAAAAGTCAAAACGCGGCACAGGAGAAGGCGGACGCCGCAACAAAAACTCAGGCAGAAGCGCCGCATCAGCCGGAGTAGCACTCGGCAGCATACTCTCCGCCGCCAGCACTCCAAAATCCGCGTTCTCCATCCGTTGCGTGAATTCGCTGTACGGCAGGTGCGTCGCTGGCTGGCCTGGCGGTTGTCCCGGCGATATCATGCGCGACACCGGCCGCTGCGCCATCAATACATCGCGCACCGTATCGCGAACAAAATCGTGCACCAGCGACCCATGACGAAAGCGCACTTCGGTTTTCGAAGGGTGCACGTTGACATCTACTTCTTCCAAATCGCAATCGATAAACAGCAGCGCAAACGGATAATTGCCCGCGGGCATGATGTTGTAATAAGCTGCGGAAATCGCGTGCAGCAGCAGACGGTCGCGAATCAAACGTCCATTCACAAACAGATAAATGGAATTGCGATTCAGCTTATGCACATGGGGACCGCTCACAAACCCGCGCAGGCGAAAACGGCGCGCCGCAGCGGGCTCGCCTTCATCGGCGGGTAACGGCATGGCACGATCTTGCTCTCCCAAGTCCACCAGATCGTCCAGTGTCTGGCTGCCGAATACCTGATACACCCGCTCGCGTAAGGTCTCCACGGGAGTCACGTCCAACAAATCCGATCCATTGTGGCGCAGAAAGAAACTTTTGTCGTGATGCGCCAGACTGTAGTGCGTCATCAGCGATGCGACATGCGCGATCTCGGTCTGGTCGCTGCGCAGGAATTTCTTGCGCGCGGGAACGTTGTAGAACAAATCGCGCACCGTGATGATGGTGCCGCCCGCCAGCGCCGCGTCTTCACACTTTAGAATTTTTCCGCCCGCGATTTCGATGGCCGTGCCGGTCTGTTCTTCGCGCGAGCGGGTTTCCAAACTCAAACGCGAAACCGAAGCAATCGAGGGCAGCGCTTCTCCCCGAAAACCAAGCGTGGCGATGGACAGAAGGTCTTTCACATCGGACAGTTTGCTGGTGGCGTGGCGTTCAAACGCCAGCAGCGCGTCGTCCCGCATCATGCCCGTTCCATTGTCACTCAGGCGGATCAGACGCCGTCCACCGGCTTCCACATCCAGGCGAAACTCCGTTGCGCCTGCGTCGAGCGAATTTTCTAAAAGTTCTTTGACGACGCTCGCTGGACGCTCCACGACCTCCCCTGCGGCAATTTTGTTGGCAACGTGATCGGAGAGAACGCGAATGCGGCCCATGTGCGGTGACTAGTCCGCAACCGAAGCAAAAATGGCGTCAACCGAAAGTGTTTTGTCTGCCGCGAACAGCAATGGAATGTCGCTGCCGCTGCGATAACTAATCGCATGGCCATCCGGAGTAGCCACCTTCACTTGGCGCAGATCCAGGTCGACGGTCCAGAATTCGCGGCAGCCGTTTTCCAAGCAAAGTCTTTCCTTATCGTTCATCTCCGCAACGGTGTTGGACGAAGAGAGGACTTCGATCACCAGTTCGGGCGCGCCCTGGATGTAATCTCTGGCTGCGTTCCAGCGTTCCTCGGAAACGACAGCGATATCGGCAACCCGGAAGTTTGCCGCACCAAGCTGAAATCCGATTTCTTTATCCACCACGCCCATTTTGCCAACCGCATTTTCCAGCAAACGGCGAAGCTGCCGTTGCACCCTCGCGTGGTCCATTTTGGGCGGCGCCATTTCAATCGCTGCTCCGTGGCGCAATTCCTGCCTGCCTTCGCGGTCGGGCAAGCGCTCGAATTCCGCGAAGGTCATCAGCCTAGTTGGGGTGGAAGCCACTCGAACAAACTCCTGCCTAAATTATAAATCCCAAACTTTACCCATTCATCGTGGCCAAAAACTCGGCGTTGCTGCGCGTTTTATTCAAACGGTCTATCAGCAATTCCATGCTCTCCACCGGCGAAAGCGGATTCAGCACGCGGCGCAGAACATACACGCGGCCCAATTCTTCCTTGGGCAGCAGCAGCTCTTCTTTGCGTGTTCCCGATTTCGAAATATCAATGGCCGGAAAAACGCGCTTGTCCATCAATTTGCGGTCCAGATGGATTTCCATGTTGCCGGTGCCCTTGAACTCTTCGAAGATCACATCGTCCATGCGGCTTCCCGTGTCCACCAGCGCAGAGGCCACGATGGTGAGGGATCCGCCTTCTTCAATGTTGCGCGCGGCGCCGAAAAAGCGTTTAGGCCGTTGCAGAGCGTTCGAATCCACACCGCCAGAGAGCACCTTGCCCGACGGCGGAACCACCGTGTTGTACGCACGAGCCAGACGCGTGATCGAATCCAGCAAAATCACAACATCCTTCTTGTGTTCGATCAGGCGCTTGGCCTTTTCGATTACCATCTCGGCCACTTGCACGTGACGCGAGGCGGGTTCGTCGAACGTAGAGCTGATGACCTCGCCCTTCACCGATCGCTGCATGTCGGTGACTTCTTCCGGGCGTTCGTCGATCAACAATACGATCAGCGTCACTTCCGGATGATTCGTGGTAATCGAGTTCGCCACCGACTGCAACAGCATGGTCTTGCCGGTACGCGGCGCGGCGACAATCAGACCACGCTGGCCTTTGCCAATCGGCGTCATCAGGTCCATCACGCGGCCCGAAAAATTATCGCGCGTGGTTTCCATCTTCAGCCGCGACTGCGGATACAGCGGCGTCAGGTTGTCGAAGAAGATTTTGTTGCGCGCTTCCTCCGGCGGCTCAAAGTTAATCGCGTCTACTTTGATCAGCGCAAAATAGCGTTCGCCTTCCTTCGGCGGACGAATCTGCCCGCTGACCGTATCGCCGGTGCGCAGATCAAAGCGCCGAATTTGCGACGGTGAAACGTAAACGTCATCCGGCCCCGGCAAATAGTTGTATTCGGGTGCACGCAAAAATCCAAAGCCATCCGGAAGGCATTCGAGAACACCTTCGGAGAAAATCAGCCCGCTTTTTTCCGCCTGCACCTGCAGAATTTTGAAGATCAATTCCTGCTTACGCAGTCCCGCGAAACCCTGTACGCCCAGATCCTTGGCAATGTTGTTCAGGTTCTGGATGCTCATGTCCTTCAGTTCAACCAGATCCAGCGCGTTGCCTTTGTTCTGTTGCCCCGCCCGGCGGCGTGGATCGAACAAACGCCCAGTAAGCTGTGGCGTCGCCGCCGTGGGCTCTGCTCCGTTGGATTTCGTTTCCAGCGTTTCATTGCCATTGGTGGGCGGCTGCGCTTGCGGGGGCGGCAACTGCACTGCGGGTTGAGACATCGATTGAGTCGCCGGCTGATGTGTCGACGGAACTGCCGGTTGAGGGAGCGCCTGGTTGCCGGAAACCTCCACGGGCGCTTTGGCCTCGGCCGTGTTTCTTGCTTCAGGCGACTTGTGCTCACCGTGCGCCTTGGGTTCGCGGTGCGCCCGTTGCCTAGGCTCTTTAGGCGAAGCCTCTTTTGCCGGCACTTCCTTTGCCGGCACTTCTTTCACTTCCTGCGGCTGTGCGTCTGGTGCGGCAGAGTTCACTGCCGGATCTTGATTTTCGAAATCGCTTGCCAAATTTCCCTCACTCCCAGGCCGGTCTCGGCCGAGCATTCCAGCACCTCTCCGGCGAAATTTTCGCGGAGCATGCTGCGGCTTTGTTGCCGTTCTTTCTGCGTTTTCAGTTTGTCTACTTTCGTTGCGGCCACCAGATAGGGCCGCCCGTGGGCTTCAAGCCAGTCCTTCAGCTCAAGGTCCTTGTCCATCCAACCGCGCCGGGCATCCAGGACAATCAATGCCAAACGCAGCGTACCGCGTCCCAGCAAATAACTCTCGATCAAAGTTTTCCAAGCCTGCGTAATGCTTTTGGGCACCTTGGCATACCCATAACCGGGCAGATCGACGAAACGGTAGTCCTCGTCCACCTGGAAAAAATTTACCGCCTGCGTGCACCCCGGTCTTGCGCTGGTGCGAGCCAAAGCCGTTTTCGAGGCCCCCCGGTTGGACGATGTGCCCGACGAATTGCTCGGCGACCCTGTTCCCCCGCTGGCCAGCAACCGGTTAATCAAGCTCGACTTACCAACGTTGCTGCGTCCCAGAAACGCCACCTCCGCCTCCCCCTCTGGCGGAAATAGCTCCGGCCTTTCTGCACTTATTATAAACCGCGCGGCCATAGTCAGTGGGCCCGTCTCAGCACGAAAACTCCGAATCCTAGTGCGTCGTCTTTTCTTCGCGCGAACGTTCCACAATCTCCGCCGCCGTCGACATGGCCGACAACGGAACCATTTCGATATCCCGTTCCAACGCGTATTTCAGAACTTCATCCATCGAATTGACGAAATGCAGCTTCATCTCTTTGCGAATGTTTTCCGGCACGTCCGCCAGGTCGCGTTCATTTTCCGCCGGCAAAATCGCCTCTCGGATTCCATGGCGATGCGCGGCTAGTAACTTCTCTTTCAATCCACCAATCGGCAACACTCGCCCACGCACCGTGATCTCGCCCGTCATGGTCACATCGGCCCGCACCGGAATGCTGGTCAACGCGCTAATAATGCTGGTGGCAATCGTAATACCCGCCGACGGCCCGTCCTTCGGGATCGCCCCTTCCGGCACGTGCAAGTGCACGTCCATGTAGCGATAGAAATCGCGCGGCAATCCCAAAGCGTGCGCGCGGCTGCGCACATAGCTCATCGCCGCCTGCGCCGATTCCTGCATCACGTCGCCCAGTTTCCCGGTCAACGTCAGCTTGCCACGGCCTTCCATAATGGCCGCTTCCGTGGTTAGAATCGACCCACCCACCTCGGTCCAAGCCAAGCCCACCGTAGCGCCCACCTCGTTCTTTTTCTCGGCAGCCTGTTCGCGATACTTCTGAGGGCCAAGCAGTTGGTTCACTTTATCAGGCGTAATTGTCGCTTTGGCCGGCTTCTTCTTCGACGGCTTGTCTCCGTCTTTGTCCAAGCCTTTTTCCGATTGTGCATTCACAATCACCCGCGCCACCTTGCGGCACACATTGCCCACTTCGCGTTCCAGATTGCGGACGCCGGCTTCCCGCGTATAGTGCTGGACCAGTTCTTGGATTCCCGAATCCTCAAACTGGATCTGCTCGGCCGTTAGCCCCGTACCCTTCAATTGCTTGGGAACCAGGAACCGCTTGGCGATCTCCATCTTTTCGATTTCGGTATAACCGGACAGCCGGATCACTTCCATGCGATCCTGCAGCGCCGCCGGAATCGTATGCATCACGTTCGCCGTGGCGATGAAGAACACCTGGCTTAAGTCGTATTCAACATCCAGATAGTGATCCTGGAACATGTAGTTCTGTTCCGGATCCAACACTTCCAGCAATGCTGCCGACGGATCCCCGCGGAAGTCGGTGGACATCTTGTCGATCTCGTCCAGCATGAAGACCGGATTCCGCACTCCCGCCTTCTTCATCATCTGGATCACCTGCCCCGGCAGGGCGCCTATGTAGGTTCGGCGGTGGCCGCGAACTTCCGCTTCGTCGCGCACCCCGCCCAATGACAGGCGCACAAATTTTCGGCCCGTGGCTTTTGCAATGGACATCCCCAAAGAGGTTTTACCCACACCGGGAGGTCCCACAAAGCACAAGATCGAACCCTTGGGATCTTTCACCAGGCGCCGCACGGCCAAAAATTCCAGAATGCGTTCTTTGATTTTGTCCAGGCCGTAGTGGTCGCTCTCCAGCACTTCCTGGGCGAAGGGCAGCTCGCGGATTTCCTTGGATTTCTTCTTCCACGGCACCGCCAGCAGCCAGTCCAGATAGTTGCGCGAAACCGTGGATTCGGCCGACATCGGCGGCATCTGCTCCAACCGCTTCAACTCGGTCATGGCCTTTTCGTGCGCGTCCTTGGTCATCCCCGCGGCGTCAATGCGCTTCTTCAGTTCGTCGAATTCGCTCTTCTCACCGCGGCCCAATTCCTTTTGAATGGCCTTGATCTTCTCGTTCAGGTAATATTCTTTTTGCGCCTTTTCCATCTGGCGCTTCACGCGGCCTTGAATGGTGCGGTCCACGCTCAGTTTTTCGATTTCGATGTCCAGCATTTCCGCTACGCGGGTCAACCGGTCCACCGGATCGAAAATCTCCAGCAGTTCCTGCTTCTCTTCAATGGCCAATTGCAGATTCGCGCCCACCGTATCGGCCAGCTTTCCCGGATCCTCGCCACGGGTGGCCGCCACAATGGTGTCGTAGTTCACGTTCTGGCTAATCTTGGCGTACTGCTCAAACAGCGTGTTCACGCGGGTGAGCAGGGCTTCCATGGTCGGGCCCTGTTCAATTTTGAACTGGAACGTCTTCACGGTGGCTTTGAAAAAGCCTTCGTCCTCGGTCACCGAAAGAACCTTGCCGCGCTCCACGCCTTCCACCAAAACTTTGATGTTGCCATCGCTCTGCTTCAGGCTTTGAACAATGTTGGCCACGGTACCCACGGTGTAGATTTCATCCGGCCGCGGCTCATCAATACTAGCGTCGTGTTGGGTGGCAAGAAAAATCTTTTTGTCGCCCGCCAGCGCCTCTTCCAGCGCGCGAACGCTCGATTCACGCCCCACCACGAACGGCGTCATCATGTGCGGGAAGATCACCACATCCCGGATGGGCATCATCGGCAATCGCCGCGTATCTGATTTTTCCTTGGAAGTAAGCATTATGAAAGATCCTAACTATATGAGATCCCAACCTGAAGGCAACTCTGCGGGTTCCACTTCGGATAATAACGTGTTTGGGACAAACGCCGCTTGGGGACGAATCGGAAGAACGCCTAAAGTATAGCGCGAACAGACCCCTCTGTCGCACCTCTACAACATTCAAAAGCCTAACCGGCTTTCACTTTCTTCATTCAAAAGCCTAACCGGCTTTCACTTTCTTCATTCAAAAGCCTAACCGGCTTTCACTTTCTTCAAACAAAAGCCTGACCGGCTTTCACTTTCTTCAAACAAAAGCCTAACCGGCTTTCACCTTCTTCAAACAAAAGCCTAACCGGCTTTTTCGAGCAAATTCACACTGATCTTCTGCGACAGCACCATCTCTCGCGTGACTGAAAACTCGCGAACCTTCTTATAGGTGGGCAGGTAGTACATCAGATCCAGCATCAGATCTTCCAAAATCATCCGCAAGCCGCGAGCCCCCACCTTGCGTTCCATCGCTAACTGGGCAATAGCGTCCAAAGCCTCGTCGCTGAACTTCAGCTTCACGTTCTCGTACTCAAACAGTTTTTGATACTGGCGGATAATCGCGTTCTTCGGCTTGCTCAGAATCTGCACCAAAGCTTCCTTGCTCAGATCTTCCAGCACCGCCACCACCGGCAAGCGTCCGATGAACTCAGGAATAAAACCGCTCTTAATCAAATCCATGGGCTGCACTTGTTCCAGCATGCCCAAATCGCGGCGTCCGGAACTGCCCGCGCGAATTCGCTGTTGCTCTTTCGTCGCGGCGTCTTCGTGCTTGGCATAGCCAATGGTCCGTGTGCCCACCCGGCGTTGAATCGTCTTTTCCAGCCCAATGAACGCCCCGCCGCAAATGAACAGAATGTTGGTGGTATCCACCGGCGTAAATTCCTGATGCGGATGCTTACGTCCACCCTGCGGCGGAACGTTCGCCACTGTGCCCTCCAGAATTTTCAGCAGAGCCTGTTGCACGCCTTCGCCGGAAACGTCGCGCGTAATCGATGGGTTCTCGTCCTTGCGGCCAATCGTATCGATTTCGTCTATATAGATAATGCCCTGCTGCGCGCGCTGCACATCCCAATCGGCATTTTGTAACAGCCGCAGGATGATGTTCTCCACATCCTCACCAACATAACCGGCTTCGGTGAGCGTCGTCGCGTCCACAATCGCAAACGGAACGTCCAGAATCTTGGCCAGCGTCTGGGCTAAAAGCGTCTTCCCCGTCCCGGTAGGACCGATCAGCAGGATATTGGACTTCGAAAGTTCTACGTCCCCCACCCGCTGCTTGTTCATCTGCAGACGCTTGTAATGGTTGTAGACCGCCACCGCTAGCTTTTTCTTGGTAGCGTCCTGCCCAATCACGTATTGGTCCAGGTATTCCTTCAACTCCAGAGGCTTAGGGAGTTTATGCGGAGCTGTCGACGACGGATCGGCACGGTCGTCTTCCAGAATCGAATTACAAACCGAAATGCACTCGTCACAGATGTAGGCCCGCGGATACTCCGAGGGAGAGGAGATCAGCTTGCCAACCACATCCTGGCTTTTGTGACAAAACGAACATCGGAGCGATTCATCGGTGCCAGTTCGCTTCACCCAAACCTCCTAAAAAGTAGAACACCCACACCCACTTGCAGCATGCGATGGCAACCTACGCCACTTACTTACGTCCGCGTACGACAATCTGCTGACGCTTTGATTATAGCCGGTTTAAGGACAGCGAAGCTACTCAAAGCGGGCGCTTTTGCCGCAAGCCCTTCCGCAAATCTTTCCCATTTGGCATTTGACACTCACCCCTTCCCTATTCTGTAATAAGAGCTAACTCTTGAAGTTGGCTTAGTTGGGTTAAGCGAACTGACTTTCTTTCCATCAACTTCAACCATGCCAGCCCGCAATCGCATCCATCTCGTCACCAAGACTCTGGGCGTGCTGGAAACCCTGGCCGAATGCGGTGGAACGGCTAACCTTAAGGAAATCAGCACGCGGATTGGCTTGGTCAAAAGTTCCGTTTTCCGTATCTTATTTAGTTTAAAGGAATTAGGCTATGTTGAGCAGCGCGGTCTGAACGGCGCATATAGCCTGACGTGGAAGATGCACTCGCTCATACGGAAGGGCGCCGCCCGTTTGACCATCCTCGACCTGGCCCGCCCCCACATGTCCAAGCTCCGCGATGACCTGCAGGAAACGGTCTGGCTGGCGGAGTGGCGGAAACGCGCTGGAGTGGTTATCGGCTCCATGGACGTGCCCCACCGGCTGCGTTTTTCTATTGATCTGGGCAGTACGGTCGGCCTGCACTCCACGGCGCTGGGGAAGGCCATTGCGGCTTACCTGCCCGCTCCCATCCTGCGGGATGCCATGGGCAACGGAAAACTCGTGCGCTTGACTGCGAAAACCATTACCACCCGGGAAGGGTTACGCGTCGAACTGCAAACCGTGCGCCAGCAGGGCTTTGCACTCAATCGCGAAGAATCGGTGGAAGGGTTGTTCGCCGTGGCGGCGCCGATTTTCGATTCACACAAGCGCGTGATGGCCTCGCTCTCCGTCGGCAGCCCCATTTTTCGCTGCCCGCGGGCCCGCCAAAAGACCGTCATCGAAGCCACCAGACAGACCGCCGAAGCCATCACCCGCGATCTGATCAACGTGGATTACGCTGGCAGCGATTCAGCCTGGACGCCGGCCGGGCTGTCCGCATAACCGGTATCGCATAACCGGTATAATGATTCGGATGAATTTTCCCGCATCACTGGGAGAAGCTCAAAAATGGACAGGCTCAAAAATGGAGAGGCTCAAAAATGGAGAGGCTCAAAAACGTGCACACATCTCGCAACCAATTGCTGATGGCATCTCTCGCGCTGGTGATCTCCACTGCGCCCTTGCTCGCCCATCACTCCTTTGCCGCTGAATACGACGAGAAAAAGCCGGTCACGTTGAAAGGCATCGTCACCAAAGTAGAGTGGACCAATCCCCACGCCCGCTTCTACGTCGACGTTAAGGATGAAAACGGCGTGGTCGTCAATTGGAATCTGGAACTGGCCAGCCCCAACGTGCTTTCCCGCAACGGCTGGACCCGCAAGTCCCTTCAGGTGGGCGATCAAATTTCCGTCGCCGGATCGCGCGCCAAGGACGGCTCCAACATGGCCAATGCGCGGCAAGTTACTCTCAGCGACGGCAAGAAGATATTCGCCGGTTCCTCTGGCGGAGACGGGCAGTAAACGACGCCCGGCAAAATATCAGGCTGATATTATGACCAAACCCCTCGCCCTCGCCGCCCTCACACCGGTCGTATCGTTGCTCACTTTCATTGTAGTATCGGCGCCCATCCTCAGCGCCCAAACCGATCCCACCACCGTCCGTCCTCCCGCTGCCACCGCGCCCGCAGGCACCGGCGGCAACCAGCGCGGCTTACCGGAGCTGACAGGGCCCGCCCCTCGCCTCGCCGACGGCAAGCCTGACTTCTCCGGCATCTGGATTGGCGGCGGACCCGTGGGCGATCTGGCTCTCGGCCTCGCCGAAGGTGAAACCATTCCGCTGCTTCCCTCCGCCGAAAAGATCATGAAGGCGCGTCAATCGAAAGATGATCCTGAAGCTAACTGTCTGCCCACAGGCGTACCCCGCGTGGCGCCCTACCCCTGGACCATCGCCACGGCGCCCGGTCTCATGTTTTTCATTTTTGAGGGCAACATCCACAGCTACCGGCAAATTTTCATGGACGGCCGCGCCCATCCGAAAGATCCTGACCCCACCTGGTACGGCCATTCCGTGGGTAAGTGGGACGGCGATACTTTGGTCATCGATTCCATCGGCTTCAATGACAAATTCTGGTTCGACTTCCGCGGCCACCCGCATACCGAGCAACTCCACACCATCGAACGCTACACCCGCCCCAGCCTCGGGACTCTCACAAACGAAGTCACCATCGACGATCCCGGGTCATATTCGAAACCCTTTACGCTAACCTTCAACGCCCGCCTGATGCCCAAAGGCGAACTCATGGAATACATTTGTCAGGAAAACAATCAGGACGTAAACCACATCCAGGGCGGCGCGGGCGTGCCGTAAAAAGCATGCCGAAGTAGGAGGCGGGCTCGCCTCACGGTTCCCTGGCCATCAAAAGTGGCCTGTCAATCGCACCAACCACGAGACCACTCCACCCAAGCACCAAGCCGCGACCGTAAGGGAGCGTAAAAACCAACGATACAGGCGTTGGACAACTCCCAGGATCAGAGTGGAAGCATTAATCGAATCACGCCCGCCCCCCGAAAGCGATCTCTTCTGAAATCAGCAGCATCCTAATTGCCCCAACTTGGGATTCGACAATCAGCCACTACCCTGCAATTAGAAAAACGTTCTGGCCAGAACGCGTCGCATGGGGCGGTGATCGCATCGCTCCCAAAAGTGTACTGATCTTTCGGAGCCTGTAAAACGGCTAGCATCGGAACCTACACGGATCGAGATGACGGAAGACCTTGGAACCGGTTTCATAACATCCGGCACGGACCCCTAATAAGGGCGGCGGGTTTTCAGAGGGCCAAAGTAGCTCCGGCTTTAGCCGGAGTTCATCGAAAGCGGGACAAACGAGCGGTCGCCATGAAAGCGATCATACGAGACCCCTGTTAAAAGCTGCGCAAGCAGCCAGCTAGATTTGGCTCAAACATTGGTGGCCGGATACGCACGGCGATAAGTCCGCGAAGCCCCGGCCACCTGCGACGCCTCGAACCAAGACCGTGCCGCCGTAGTGTCTCTAAAATCCCTCAAAACTAACCGTTGAAATTGGGGGACATGCGATCCTTTCATCGATTCAACGGCCCGCTCCCCGAACCAATCCTCCGCCCACTTGTGATGTGATGGACCAATGCACTTCCTGGACGAATGTCTGGCGATCTTGACCCGCACTCCTGCAACCCTGGATACCTTTTTGCGCGACTTACCGGCTCACTTGACCAACCACAACGAGGGGCCCGGCACCTGGAGCCCCTATGACGTGATTGGCCATCTCATACATGCCGAGAATGCAGATTGGATTCCGCGCCTCACCCTCATCCTGGAAAGTGGCACGAACCGGCCATTCCAACCTTTTGATCGCGAGGCGCAGTTCCAGCAAAGCGCCGGAAAATCTCTTCCAGAATTGCTCGATGAATTCGCAGACGCCCGTCGCAAAAGCGTCGCCCAACTCCGCGGGATGAACCTGCAGCCGGAACAACTGGAGTTAAAAGGGATGCATCCCGCGCTCGGTCTGGTCACCGCCCGTCAACTCATCGCTACCTGGACGGCCCATGATCTCGGCCACATCTTGCAAATCAGCAGAGTGATGGCAAAACGCTACAAACACGAGGTTGGCCCGTGGGCCGAATATCTATCCGCAATGAAGTGAAGAACAGCTTACCTACGCGCTGGCCAATCGCTACACGCTGTTTTGCAAATGCGCCGCAAGGTATTGCCGGCCGTTTACTTGGGTGCAGGTAGAACGGGGGCGTGCTCCAACAGCGCGTCCTCGAAACTGCAATCACGGAAGTTGTGGCCCTGGTGAGCGTAGTCGGGAAAAGGTTTGGAGGATTTCTGATTGCCCGCCACATGACGAAGATACCAGGCGTAGGTTTCTTTCAAGCCGGCGGCGAAGTCGGTGGGTTTAAACTTGAGAAT
The DNA here is from genome assembly GCA_025350105.1 of Terriglobia bacterium. Classification (GTDB taxonomy): domain Bacteria; phylum Acidobacteriota; class Terriglobia; order Bryobacterales; family Bryobacteraceae; genus Palsa-187. The sequence goes on from JANXYJ010000014.1 coordinate 38,655, forward strand.
GCGCTGAGCCTTGGCGGTGACCTCCGTGATCGGCGGCATGTCGAGATAAATACCGAAGTACATTTTGGGGCCCATGGGGTTGCCTCCGGCACGCAGCAAGTATTCACGGGGAATGCGAACGAACTCGGCGGGCTTGCGGCAGATTTGGGCCAGTGCTTCCACGAACTCAAATTGCGCGATGGGGCGGGGGTTGGCGATGTTGAAGGCATGGCCGGTGGCCAAGGGCTGATGGATGGCCAGCAGACAGGCGCGGACCACGTCTTTCACGTAGACGAACTGCATCAGGCGCCGTCCGTCGCCAGGAAGAATGATGCGCCGATTCAGACGCAGGCGATCCCAAAAAAAAGCTTCGCGATACATGGGATTGGCGGGACCATAAATAAACGGCGGGCGCAAGGTGACCACGGGTAGTCCCACGCGCTGGTGCAAGCGAAACAGCGCGCGCTCACTGGTAGCTTTATTGCGCACGTAAAGCTCCGGCGCATCGTCAGGGGCCAGTGCGTCGCCTTCGTGATGATTCAGCCCATCGCCGTAAGCAGCCACGCTGGACATAAAGACGTAACGATGCAAGGGCCCGCCCACGGCCTGCACGGTGCCTTCAACCTGGGCCGAGGTAGTCCCGCGTTCCCAATCGTAAACGTTGTCAAAGACAGCTTCGAAGCGTTTGCCGGCAAGCGCAGCCTTCATGGCCTTGGGATCGTTGCGATCGGCCATGATGTTTTTGACGTGCCGCCCTTGCGCGTGGGACGGTTTGCGATGAAGAATGGAAACGGTGTGGCCGGCTTTGACAAGCTCCGCCACCAGCAACTTGCCGATGAACTGAGTTCCGCCGATGACCAGGCAATTCATGGGTGAACAAGCGTCAATGCGTTTAAAAAGCCGCTCCCTCACGGTCGCGGCTCAGTTTTGGATGGCCTAATCGTAATATTCCAGACCAAGGTGCGTGATGAGGTCTTCGCCGCGCATCCAACGCAAAGTGTTTTTCAACTTCATCAGCTGGATGAATACGTCGTGTTCCGGGTACAGGCCGGGGGCGTGCATGGGGGCTTTGAAGTAGAACGAAAGCCACTCCTGAATGCCGCGCATGCCGCAGCGCTGCGCCAAGTCCATGAACAAAACCAAATCGAGAACCAGCGGCGCGGCCAGAATGGAATCGCGGCACAGGAAATCGATTTTGATCTGCATGGGATAACCCAGCCAACCAAAGATGTCGATGTTATCCCAACCCTCTTTAGAATCGCCGCGCGGCGGATAGTAATTGATGCGCACGGCGTGGTAGAGATTTTCGTAAAGCTCCGGATAGAGTTTGGGCTGGAGAATCTGGTCCAGCACGCTGAGTTTGGTTTCTTCCTTGGTTTTGAAAGAACCGGGATCTTCCAGCACTTCGCCATCGCGGTTGCCCAGGATGTTGGTGGAGAACCAGCCGCTGATGCCCAGCATGCGGGCCTTGAAACCCGGCGCCAGCAGAGTCTTCATGAAGGTCTGGCCGGTTTTGAAATCCTTGCCGCAGATGGGAATGTTGAGTTCACGCGCCATGTCGAGCAGCGCGGGTGTATCGGTTGTAAGATTGGGCGCGCCGTTGGCGTAGGGCACACCGCAGCGAAGCGCGGCGTAGGCGTAGATCTGGCTGGGCGCGATATCGGGATCGTTGTTGCGCAAGCCTGCTTCGAAAGACTCGCGGGTGGCATGAACCGCAACCGGCTTATGAAAGCTTTCAGTGGACCCGCACCAGATCATCACAATGCGGCTGCAGTTGTTGGTCTTGCGAAAGTTCTCTATGTCTTCCATCAAGGCTTCAGCCTTGTCCATCTTGGTGCCCTGGGTTTTAACGTTGGGACCGTTGATGCGCTTGACATACTCTTGATCGAACACAGCTTTCATCGGTTTGATGGCCGAAAGCGGTTCCTTCAACTGAGCCAGCAACGCGGGCTCCAGAACTTTGGCGTTAACGGCAGCTTCGTAGGCCGTGTCTTCGTAAATATCCCAACCGCCGAAGACCAGATCGTCCAGGCTGGCCAGAGGCACGAAATCCTTGATCTTGGGCGAACGGCCGTCGGTCCGTTTACCAAGGCGTACGGTGGCCAGTTGCGTGAGCGAACCGATGGGCAGACCAAGGCCGCGTTTGACGGCCTCCACGCCAGCGATAAAGGTGGTGGAAACCGCCCCGATGCCTGGGATCAGGATACCGAGTTTACCTTCGGCGGGCGCGATCTGAACGTTATCTTTTTTCACGTCTGCGACAGGCTTCATGTCTGTAGCGACGGGCTTGACGTCTTTAGCGACGTTGGCGTTTTTATCGGCCAAGGTGATGGATGCTCCTAACGAATCGGATTCTCAGAGGCCGTGGGCCCGGAATAGTGCGCGAGGCGCGAAGACCGGCTGAAGCAACGGGCCTGTTGAGGCAAATGAGAACGAGAAGATGATTCCAATAATGTCCTGCTTGAAATGTCCAACTTAACCCTGTCATGGTAGCACGTTATACTAGCGGCTGATGGCCAATCAGGCGGCAAATGCGGCGGCGAATCAAGCCAGTACCGGCAGCGCAGTTCAAACATTTTCGGCCTTGCTTGTGGATGACGAAAAGCTGGCCTCCGACGAACTGGCGTTCCTGCTGAAAGATTTTCCGGACGTGGAAGTACTGGCCGTGGCCCACAACGGGTTGGAAGCGGTGAAGCTGATTGCGGACCTGGAGCCGGACCTGGTGTTTCTGGACGTGCAAATGCCCGGCCTGGACGGGATGGGTGTGATCCACAAAGTGCGCGAGCAGGCGAAAGGCGGCGGAGGCTTGGTTCCGCATTTCGTGATGGCCACGGCGTTCGACCAATATGCCGTAGAAGCGTTCCGCGTAGAGGCGTTGGACTATCTGCTGAAGCCGATTGAAAAAGAACGGCTGGCGGTGGCGGTGGAACGGGCGCGGAAAGTGCTGGTGGAAAAGGCGGCGGCCGCTGAAAAAGCGCCGGAGCTGCCTACGCCAAAGCCCTCGCTACAACGCAGCAAACTCCTGGTGAAGAGCAACCAGAGGAATTTCATCGTGGACGCCCAGGACGTGGTCTACGCGACTATCGACGACGGGCTGATCACGGTGGTGGCGGCCAACCTGGAAGGCTACTCGAACTACCGCACGATTGAAGAGCTGCAATCGAACCTGGATCCGGATATGTTTTGGCGGGTGCATCGGTCGTACCTGGTGAACGTGAACCGGATCAAAGAAGTGATCCCGTGGTTCAAGTCCAGTTTTCAATTGCGCATGGACGATAAGAAGCAGACGGAGATTCCGGTGAGCCGCGTGCAGACCAAGCGGCTGCGGGCGCTGCTGAAGCTGTAGCTAAGAGTGCGGCACATACCTTAGTTTGGCCCAATGGCGCGGATTTCGATCCCGAAACACTCCATGACTGGCCTCTCTACGAACAGGCATTCAAGAAGCTGGCCCAACGCTGGGAAGCGGTAAAGGCTTAAGTCTGGTAAGCTCTCAATCCGTCTTAGGTTGGTAGACAAATACTCCATAAGGCCCGTCGACGTGCTTTACCATACGGTAGTTCTGACGAATGGCCTCGATCTGCTCCCCGGGGAAGCGGGGAAATTCGGCGTCGATGGCAATCGGTGTGGGCGCGAAGAGATCCTCGTTCAAAATGAGAGTTTGGAACTGGCGTGTGGCCAGGGCTTCCGTCAAAGGATGAGGATCACTGAGGCCCGCGCGAACCAACATGGTGTAGATCAGCGGTTCCACCTCGATACTGCCGCGATCCTGCACCAGGGAATCATAGTGAACCGACAGCAAACGGCCTGGGCGCGTGGTGTAGGGTTTAAGCGTTTCGGTTTCCTGTTGGCGAATGGGTTCGAAGACAGCGCGCTCGCCTGCTGTGCGCAGGCTGAGCAGAATATTCAACGCAACATGCAGCAGCAACGGCATCTGCAGCAGAGTGACCCAGGTGCGGCGCGCGGAGAAGAGGCTGGGGAAGAATTCGATTTGCCCCAAGGCAGTGCCGGCGCACAGCGAAAGCACCAGCATCATTTCCATTTGATAGTTGAGGTCAGATCCAATTTTGGCGGCGGTGGCCAGGAAGATGGCGGAGGAGAGTCCGCCGTAAATGTAAATGGGCAAGGTACGGAGCAAAGCGAAACGGGCTCCGACGACGGCAATCAAGATCACACCGGCGCCGGTCAACAGAAGGTATTGGCCCTGCTGCTGCAGCTTGAACCAGGCCATGGGATTGATGTTGGCGAAGATGGCGTTAGCGAAATACCCGCCATGAGTCATGGTATTGAGCGTGAATGCAATGGCGGCCACAGCGGCCGCGACGGAAATGGACCACAGAACGCCAACCCGAATCTTACGGTCAAACAGAAGTGAGAGCGCGATAGCTGCTGGCGCCGCCAGCGCAGTTTGCTTGGTGAAAATAGCGAGGATGACAAAGGCCCCGGCGGCCAGCAAAGACTTGGTTTGTGCCGTTTTGCGGAAACGCAGGTAAGAATGGAAAGCGGCGAGGGAGAAGCACATCGCCAAAGCGTCGGTTTGTCCCACCGTTCCCCAATACAAAAGGTTCGCAGTGGAGGCCGCCAGCAGAAGCCCGGCCAGGCGCGCAAATCTGCAGTCGGTAAGAATGCGCAGACTGCGCCAACCCAACCAAAAGGCAGCGAGTAATGCCGCGAAGGAAATCAGCCGGCCGCTTTGATAGGCGGGCACCCCGAGCCGATGGAAGTAGCCGGACAACCCGTAGAAAATGGGCCCGTACGCGGAAACCGTGAACGGGAAGCGATTGAGATTGAAGTATAAGCCCTGGCCATGGGCAAACATGTTGGCGTGCAGCGAGACGATGGATTCGACGGGCGTAAATTCGTGCTGGGCCCACAACAATACGGCGAAATTGGCGGCCAGGCAAAAGATCACGAAACCGGCGATTAAGCGCAGAGTTTTCGCGCAAATGCGTTCGCGCGTTTGGGCGTCGGCCTCCCGATCTTTCGCCGTTGCATGCGGAACAGCTTTTAGATTCGGCGAGGCGTGAACACCCATAAGGGTGTCCATCGACACTAACCCATCCAAACCTTAGACGTCTTGTGATAGTATGACCCCAATGAAACGCTCTTCTTTGTACGGAATGGGGTGTGTAACGGGACTGGTGATTGTGCTATTCGCGCGGTCGGCGGCAACGGCACAGGACAGCGCCCAATACACTCCTCAATACAGCAACGGCACCCATTTGGTACTGCCAAAGGATTATCGGCAGTGGGTGTTCCTGTCATCGGGTATCGGAATGACATATAGCGGGACTCCGGGCGAGAATCCGCCTTTTGAGAACGTGTTTGTGAACGCCGCCGCGCACCAGGAGTTTCTGAAAACCGGCACATGGCCGGACAAGACGATTCTGCTGCTGGAGATTCGCAAGAGCGAAAGCAAAGTCTCCATCAACAAAGCTGGCCGCGTGCAGAGCAACGTGCAAGCGATTGAGGCCCACGTCAAGGATTCCTCACACTCTACAGATTCCGGCGGCTGGGCTTTTTATGGATTCCCCGCGGGTGGCGCATTGGGCAGACCGTTCGAAAAAACAGCGGACTGCTTTTCGTGTCACCAGCAGAACGGCGCGACGGACACGACGTTTGTACAGTTCTATCCCACGCTAGTAGAGGCCGCGAAGGCGCACGGAACTTACAACGAGACCGAGCACAAATAGTACTGGCCAGAGCCGGGCGCCCTGGCCAGTGGTATCGTGGCGAGCTTAGCTTTTACCAAGGGCCGTGGGCATCTCCGCAAATGGTACCGGCCGGCCATGCAGTGGAGCGATCTGCTGCACGTCCAGCTTCAGCCGCTGCAGATTGTCGTACAAAGTCTCGCCGAAGGTCTTGGCCAAAGGCACCAAAGCGGTTCCGGGTGCGGGCGGGGTGAAATCGTCGGCTTCTATCAGGATTTTGTCTTTCGGCAAATAACCGAACAGAATGCCGCCGTTGTGATTGTCGCCTTGATTCAGGTACAGCTCCAGAGAACGGTCGCCTTCGGTGAGCACGTATTTATCTTTCACCGTAATGAAGGTGGCCTTCTTCGGCATGCGTGAAAGGTTGTCGGGCGAAAGTGTGCGCTGCGCTTTCCAGGCCTGTTCATAATATGCCTGATTGCCTTCGTTGGTGATGATGGTTGCGCCTTCGGCGACGTAGGTGCGAAGGCCGCTGGAATGATCGAAGTGATGATGCGTGTTGATCAAATAGCGAATGGGCTTGTTCGGTACCAGCTTCTTCACTTCGGCGATCACGGCGAGGGAACGCTCTTCGCTCAGCGGCGCCTCCACCACCGCAAGATAGGTGGGATATTCGACGAGCACGCTATTGTGACTGCCGCCGCCGATGAACCAGACCCCGTCCGCCAATTTTTGCGAAACAGCAACTTCCGCCGCAGTCTTCGCAGCTTTCACGTTATCGGGGGCCAGCAGAACCGCATTGGGAGCATTCGGCACCACGTTGTTCACGTTCAGGTCCAGCACCATGTGACCGCCCTGGGACTGCACGATGTGCGAGGGAAACTTCACGCCCCCATAGTCTTTGTAGTCGGTGAACACGGTTTCCATTTCCATGTCGCCCAACAAGGGATGGGGCAGCCAGGTGTCTACTTTTTCCACGATGCCCTGATTGTTGATGACGCCAGTGACCTTGAAACGCCCGAAAGCACTGAAGGACACTTCGGTGCCGCCCTTCACTTTTTTCGACATCGTGTTGGTGATCAGCGCCTGCTTCAGGAAACCTTGTGGAGTAGACATCAACTGCAGTTGGCGTTCTTCCAAAGCGGCGTTGGCGGGAACCGGGGTGGCGCCCGGTTGATTCCAGGCATACAGTCCCGCAACCATATTCACTTGCTTTTGTTCGCCTACGAAGGGAGCGCCCCCGCCCTTGGCCGGCGGAGTTTCCAGCGTGCGGACCATTTCTTCTTTCGAGGATTGACTTTCGAAGTCAATGGTTCGAGTGTACGAATTCACGTTCACCGTGGGCCAAGGCGCTTGCGGCGTGTGGCTTTGCCCCAAAGTCCCGGCCTTGCCGCTGCCGGAGTATTGCATCGATTTCACGTTCGCCGCTCCCATGGCAACGGCTGCTTTTTGCAGAATGGCTTTTCCGCCGTCCTGCGCCAAGGCAAGCCCGGCGGGGACAACCAACAGAAGCAATCGTTTTTGTTTGAACATAGTTTCCTCGCGTGCTGCTAGGACGGGAAATGCAATGCGACGCTCTCCCGCCTTCAAGAACTATACAGCAAGAACTATACTGCAAAACAGCGCGGCAGGTTTGACGAAGGCCAGCATTAGCGTTTCCTGGTGAAAATAAACTTCTCCAGCCATGCGGCTTCACTTACAGCTTCAGCAACCGGGTCATGTTGCCACCCAGGATCGCTTCTTTCTGGGCGTCAGGGATTTCGGCTTGCAAAATTGCATCGATGGTGTCCGGCCAGACCAGCGGAATATCGGTGCCGTAAACCACTTGGGTCATTCCCATCTCGGCCACCAGATGGCGGATGCCTTCGGGCGTGAAGACCATGGAGTCAGCGAAAATTTGATCGCGCATATATTCGCGCGGGTGTTTCTTGTTGACGCACTTGGCGTTTTGGCGTACGTCGCAGGCCACGTCGGTTCGCCCCAGATACGAAGGCAGGTAACCGCCCGCGTGAGCGCCGCAGATCTTCAGGCCAGGAAAGCGGTCAAGCGTACCGTCGAAAATCAAATGACTGAGAAACAGCCCGGTTTCCAGCGGATTTCCAATGATATTGCCCAAATCGCCGGCGCCAGCGAACGCGTCCGGCTTTGCAACATTTTCGGCATTATTAGGATGCATGAACACCATCACGCCCAGTTCCTGCACCTTGGCCCAGAAGGGATCGAACTTGGCCGCCGAAAGCGGTTCCCCTGCCAGGTGTCCTCCAATCGCTACGCCGCGCATACCTAAATTCTTGACGGCATGCTCCACCTGCTGAGCGGCCAGATCGGGAAACTGCAGCGCAGGCGAGGAAAACGCCACAAAGCGATCCGCGTGCCCGGCGCACCATTTTGCCAAGCCTTCATCGTGCACCTGCACGATCTTCGTCGCCAGTTCGCGATCCGCCGAATACCACCAGAAAGTATTGACGTGCAGCGCTTGCAGGTCGATACCGCGTTTGTCTAATTCCTGAATGCGATCCGGGCCCAAGGCTCGGCCGCCGCCGCGCGCGTAGCGTTCAAGCGGCGTGCCCTTCACCACTTCGGCAACCTCTGCGATGGCGGCATGGGCGTGCGAGTCAATCACCTTCACTCGCTTGCCACCGACGCGCACTTCGCGCCGTCCGTTTGACTGAGCCACGCTTTGATGGACGAGCAACGTTCCTGCCACGGCGCCCGCTGCTTTCAGAAATTGCCGACGATTGTGCATCTGGTTCACCTACTGCAGTAGGATAGCTCGAAATGTGACTACCCGCATGCGCCGGATGCCGTTCCGCACTTACTTAGCTTTGGTGCGGGTGGAATCACGCTTTCGGGAAAGGGGTTCGGGAGGCGGATGACCGGTGGATCCAGTCTGTTGTTTCTGCCGGACGGCTTGCAGCCATTTGGGCGGACGGCCCCTGCGTTTTTCTTTTGAAGCGACCAGCCGCTCCAAGGCCGCAATCGCTTGTTCGGTCCGCGTGAGCTCATCGTGGAGTTCGCTTAAGATCTTTGGCAGGTCCACACTATCAACTCCAATCCCTTTCGGTAAGGACATTGAAACTCTTATGGTTAGGATACATTTGAATGATCCAGCATGGGAATAATCAGTTCAGGGCCAATACATTGGCCGTAATCAGCGCCTTGTAAAGCCGGGTAAAACGCACCGGCTCCCCCGGTTGACGATTGAGACTCGTTCTGATTAATCCCGATCAAGTTTAGTGAATAATTAGCTTTTGGACCCGTAGATTACCAATCTCGCCAACATACAGCGTGTTCTCGGTCCGGCAATCAATTGCATTCACGGTGCCGAACTCCTTCGGCAATTTGCCAGCGCGTCCAAATTTCCCGGTGATGCTGCCATCCAGCTTCATCTTGTAGATTTCGCCATCATGATCGATGTCGTTCGGAGGATTGGAATTGGAAACATACAATACCGGGTTCGCGCTCTTGGTGATGCAGAGCCCATGGGCATCGCCCACATTGGTGAAGGCTGTTTTGAAAGCGCCGTTATTGTCGAAAACCTGCACGCGCTTATTCCCGCCGTCGGCCGCATAGACGTTACCTTGTCCATCGACGGCGATGCTGCGGACATTGGCGAATTCGCCTTGCCCGGTTCCCCGCTTGCCCCAGCTCTTAATAAACTTGCCGTCTTTATCAAACTTGGCGATGCGCGCGTTGCCCATGCCATCGGCAACGAAGATGTTGCCGGCTGCATCCCAAGCAACGTCAGTGGGGCTGTCGAACAAATCGGTGGACTGGCCGGCGCCATCGCCGGTGCTGGGCCGCGCAGGCACGGGAACCGATTCGGCTTTGCGTCCCAACAACATTACTACGCGACCCTGCGGATCGAACTTCATCACCATGTTGGTCATCTCATCCACCACCCACAGATTGTCGACGGGATCCACACGCACTTGAGCGGCAACCATAAACCCATAGGAGTCCTTGCCCATTTCGCGGACGAATTTGCCCGTGCGGTCAAATTGAAATAGCCGGGAGCCACCATGGGCAAAAGGCCGCGCTGAACCAATCGTGATCGTGGGATGGCCCGTCCGCGTGTAAACAAAGATATCGCCGCGCGAGTTGGTGGCCACGCCGCCCACTTCGCCTAAGTAGAGCCCGGCGGGAAGCTGCAGTGCATTCGGAACGGAATCGAAGCGAATTTCGGGAGTCTGGGCGGTAGCGGTGATCGAGAGCAGGGCAGCGGCCAGCAAAGTGTTCAGGAAATGTTTCATGGTATGGTCCTCGCTCCTACTTCCCGTCCTTCAACAGCAGCTTTTGCACCCGCCAGGACTCGATTTCACCGGCGATAATTTCGTTCGGGTTCCGGCAATCCATCATATGAACCACTTGAAAACCGGGCGCCATTTTACCCGGATGACCGAATTTTCCCAAAACGGTTCCGTCCAATTCTGCTTTATAGATTTCGCCGGTAATGTCCCACGTCCCGGGCATATTCCCATTCGGATTTGAATTGGACAGGAATGCGTATTGATGCGGACCCGACGATATGCATACGGTCCAGCCAACACCCAGGTTAGTGATCTGGCGAATGGGTTTCAGGTTGTTGTCTAACACCTGATACCGGAAATTCGTCCGGTCAGCCACCCACACATTGCCCTGGCCGTCCACTTGCAAACCGTGCGGCAAATTGAATTCACCCAGCGCATTGCCGGCCTTTTCACTGCCCGATTGCGCCAGAAAGCGCCCGTCCTTGTCGTACTTCACCACCCGATTATTGCAGTAGCCATCGGACACAAAAATGTTTCCTTGCGGATCCCAACCAACGTCCGTTGGCCGGCAGAAGATGTATTTCTGCGCCGGCTGATTGGGGCCGGCAGGAGCCGCCTGCACACCCAACACCGCCGGCGGCCTGCGCCCCAGCACCATCAACACTTTTCCTTCGGGGCTGAACTTGGTCACCATATTCGTGCCTTCGTCCACGGTCCAAATGTTGTCGTCTCTATCCACGCGCACCGAGTGGGCGAATTCGAATCCGTAATAGCCCGCGCCAATTTCCTTCACGAAATTGCCAGTTTGATCGAATTCGAATAACCGCGTATTGGCGCTACGGTGATAAACGAAAATGTGCCCCTTCGAGTTCGTTGCCACGGCCACGGATTCACCCAGATATTCGCCCACCGGCAGTTTCAATAGGCCGGGTACAGAGGTATAGGGAATCTCGCGCACATTTTCGATGGTGGCTTTGCGCTGAGCAAACGCGCTGGCGGCGCACATCGCTCCAATCGCCCACGCAATCAAAATCCGTTTCATGGAAGTCTCCTCAGCTTATGTGGCATATAGAATTCGGCCTTCATTTTTTAACAAATTTTCTTACATCGCCCAGAAAATCCGCCCCATATACATTGCCGCCGGAATCCGTTGCAACGCCCTCAGCCAGGCTCGATCCACCCGCATACGGATAGGGACACGGATCGGGAATGAAAGCGCGAACCGTTCCATCCTTCGCGCTGCCGATGCGAATCCCGCGTTGCGCGCCCAAATTGTATCCGTAACCAGTTTGCGGCAGACCAAGCTGGCCCGTGTTGGTCCGTGCATCGCGCGATTCTGAATCGGCAACGTAAATCACATCGTTCTTATCGATGAACATTCCGCTGGGCCGGCCAAACTGCAGCCACTGCGCGATAAACTTGCCGTTCTGGTCGAAAATCTGAATGCGGTTGTTCTGGCGATCGCCAACGAAAAGCCGGCCGCGCGCATCCATCGCCAAAGTGTGCGGCACATCAAACTCCCCTGGACCCATTCCCTTTTTGCCCCAGGTCTTCAGAAACTTCCCTTCTCGATCAAACTTCATGATGCGGGAATTGCCGGTGGCGGTTCCGCCTCCACTGTGCCCGTCGGCGACGAAGATGTCGCCGTTAGTGCCGATGGCAACATCCGTTGGCGCGTCGAATTCGTCCAAACCATTACCAGCAACACCCTTCTTCCCCAGAGTCAGCAACACTTTGCCGTCCTGGGTCAGCTTGAACACCTGATGCCCGCCGTTATCGGCTAACCACAAATTCGCGTCCTTATCTACAGAAAGTTTGTGAGGGCTGACAAACATACCCGCACCAAACGACTTCAACACTTTGCCCGACGCATCAAATTGAAAAATGGGATTGACGCCGGCATTCGCACCGCCACATGTCGTGCCGCCCGCACCCGAGGCTCCGCAACGGTCCACTACCCACAGCGTGCCGTCCGGCGCCGTCGTCACGCTGGCCGTGGAGCCCCACTTGCGCCCCTCCGGCAATTGACCCCAACTTACGCCCGCTTGGTATGGATTGGGCAGATCGTTGTGCGCGCCCAGCAGTGACACCGCCGGCAATTTCACCGGGTATTCTCCTGCGGGGAATTGCGGCGTCGGCCGCCCGGGCCCCTTGATGGCAGAAACTGGCGGCACTCCGCAAGTCTGCGCCAACGGCCCAGGAGAGCCGGATTCACTCATCAACTGGCCAGCCAAAGCGCAACACAGCCCAATCATACTTACTTGACGATTCACAATGGTCACCCTCCCTCACTGGTGCAGCCATTGATTGTACAACCACTGAGCACAAAAATGATGGTGGACGAAAAAGAGCGGCTGAAGGACTCACGTCCGTTCAGCCGCCCAAGGGTGACGACAATTTCTTTGGCTTATGTTCTTTGTTGGTTTCTGCAGCCAACTTACTTCTTTACCGGCGCGGCATTGGTCGCCGGCGCGGTCACGGGAGCGGTAGCAATCGCCTTCTTTACTTTGCCCACATGGCGATGCTTCTTCTCCTTCGTAGCCGTTGTGGCGGTACCGGCAGCGGGCGCCGTGGCGGCCGTCTGCGCAGCAAAAGCGCTACCGGCCAACATCAAAGCGGTCATTACGGTGGTGGTTAAGGTTTTCATACATTTTCCTTTTCTTCAGTCTCTTCTCTGATCTCGGAGGGCGTCTCTGTCCTCGCTAGTACAGATGCGCCTGCTCGCCCGCAGGTTGGTGAAATTGTTTTCAGAAACGGACTTGTGTATGGAAATTAATCAGCGCGCGTTTTACCCTTCTGGCTCCTCAGGCAAATCTTCTGCGCGATTCTCAAAGCGTGTGAACGATCCAATAAACCGCAGCGGCACGGTACCAATTGGCCCGTTACGCTGCTTGGCAATGATCAAATCTGCCAGCCCTTTTATATCCTCACGGTCGCGCTTGTACACTTCTTCGCGAAAGATGAACGCTACCAGATCCGCGTCCTGCTCAATCGACCCGGAATCGCGCAGGTCGCTCAACTGCGGCTTGTGATCCCCTACGCGAGTCTCCGCCGCGCGGCTTAACTGCGATAGCACCAGAAACGGAACATCCAGATCCTTGGCCATCAACTTCAGCCCGCGCGAAATCGCGCTCACTTCCTGGTTGCGGTTTTCCGAGCGGCCGCGGCTGCTCATCAATTGCAAATAGTCGATCACCACCAGGCTCAGTCCGTGTTCGGCTTTCATGCGGCGCAGCTTGGCGTGAACATCCATCAGATTGACGCCCGCCGTGTCGTCCAGGAAAAGCGGCGATTCCGTCAAATCGTTTAGCGCGAACTGCAGCTTGCGACGTTCATCTGCGTTCAAAAACCCTGCCCGGTATTTGTGTTGGTCCACTCGTGCGGCGGAGCACAGTAGACGCGTCAACAAACTGGCCGACGACATTTCCAGCGAAAACACCGCCACTGGCTTGCGCATCTGCGGGTGGGTGGCCACGTGCTGCGCAATGTTCATCGCCAACGCGGTCTTTCCCATGGATGGCCGCGCGGCCAGAATGATCAATTCGCCGCCATGCATTCCGCCGGTCATTTCGTCAAACTTAGTGAAGCCCGTGCTCAACCCGCTGACGCGCTGGCTAGGATCCAGAAACGCGCTAATTCCACCAGGAAATTTCTCGATAACCGTCGACGGGCTCTCCAGCTTTTCGCCCGCCCGCGCTTCGCCCAGTTTCAGCAGCGTCTCTTCGGCGCCAGCCAGAATTTCGTCGGGCTCTTCCTCGCCGATGAAGCATCGATCAATGATTTTTTGCGCGCTGAAAATCAGCTTGCGCAGCGTGGCCTTGTCCTTGACAATGCGAATGTAGCTATCGAGATTCGAAAGCGCCGGCAGACCTTCGTCCAGCGATACCAGATACGTAAACCCATCAACGGATTCCAACTGACCCTGCTTCATCAGCTCATTGGCCAGGGTCACGCGGTCCAGCTTCTCGCCGCGATCGTACAGGTCCTTCATCCGCGCAAAAATGCGGCGATGCTTCTCCAGACTGAAGTCTTCCGGCTCCACCGCGCCGGCAACTTGAAAATAGGTGTCTTGATTGAGAAGGATGGACCCGAGCACGAAGCGCTCGGCATCCAGATTGGCGGGAAGGCCTTTTTCAAAGGCAAGGTCCATGGTGGGCATAGCAGCTCCGACGGGTTCCACCAAATTTGGGAAACCAAATTTGTCTTAACCTAAGCATACGGAAAATCACCCTGCGAAACTACGGTGATTTTGCCCGTTTGCTTGGACCGGTTTACGCTCAGAAAAAAGCGTGGATCTCTTGTGGAAATTCACGCTCCGGTAAACCGTTTGTAAAGACCCGCTTGTAAGCGGCTATTTCTTGGTATCGGCGGCCGCCGGCGCGTCCGCCGGCATAATCGACGCCGAGATGATGCGATCCAGGTTGGGGAAAGAACGATCAAGATACGGCTTACCCTGTGCGGTGATGCGGCCTTGATCCGGTGATTCACCATATCCAGCGAAAAATTTGTCCACCAGATCCATTCCTTCAAGCACGGTGCCGAAGGGAGCGAAACCCTGCCCATCCAACGACGCGTTATCGCTATAATTGATGAAAATTTGCGTCGTGCGTGTGTTGGGTCCGGCAGTGGCAAAGGTCAACGTGCCGCGTTTGTTGGATTCGAGGACGCGATCGTCTGGAATGCGAGCGTTCTCCCAAACGGCCGTTACTTCAGGCCGGGCACTGATCCCGAACTGAGCTACAAAGCGCGGAACAATGCGGAAAAATGCGGCGTTCGTATAGAAACCGTACTTCACTAAATTGTAAAATCGATCCGAACCGAGTGGAGCCCAACCCCGATTGACCTGAATAATCACATCGCCCTTCGTGGTGGTCAACTTCACCTTATAAGTATCAGGCGCCTTGTCTTTCAGCGTGCCGGGGTTCAGCAAACTCTTCGCCGTTGGAGCAGCTTTCGGTGCAGCCTTTGTTGGCGCAGGCGTGGGAGCCTTCTTCGAAGCAGGGGTCTGGGCCAGCGCGATTCCACACGCCAGCAGCGTCAGGGTCAAAATCTTTTTCATAAGGATCTGGACCATCATAACAAAACCAGTTTCTCTTGACTTTCGCCCGTCACCCGTGCGCCGTCCTCAGACACGAAGACGTCCACTTCGCAGCGAATGCCAAACTCCGGCAGGTAAACCCCGGGCTCCACCGAAAAACAGGTCCAGGGAATCACTTTGCGCTCGTCATGGGTTTCCAGATAGTCCATGTTGGCACCGGTGCCGTGCACTTCTTCGCCAATGGAGTGACCGGTGCGGTGATAGAAATAATCGGCGAGTCCGTGCCCGGTGATGTGCCCGCGCGCGGCGTCATCCACTTGATAGCCGCGCAAGTCCTGCCTGTTCCTCACGCCGTCGATCACGCGCTGCACGGCCAGGTTGCGCGCATCCCGCACAATCTCAAAAACGTTTTGATATCTGTCCGGCGGCGCTTGCCCGCAATAGCCCACCCAGCAAATGTCGTAATAAACACTATTGGGCCGATTCAACTTAGCCCATAGATCGATCAAAACGGTATCGCCGATTTTGATCTCCGCGCATTGATCTTTTGAAGGCTCGTAGTGGGGATTGGACGCGTTCGCGTTCACCGCACAATCCGGCCCATGATCTGCAATTAAACCCTCTGCCGCGAATCGACTGCGTATGAATTCACAAACAGCAAACTCAGTAATGCGTTCCTTGATTCGCAGTCGCTCGCTGATTTGCGAAAACGCCTGCCGCCGCACTTCGTCCACTTTGCGCGCCGCCTCCAAATGCATGTCCAATTGCTCCGGCGACCAGCGCGATTCAAACGTCTGAACCAGATCGGCCGACGTCGAAACCTCAAGGCCCAAACTGCGAATTAGCTCAAGGGTTCCACCATCCACCAGCGACACGTACGGCACAGAACAATTTTGCGAATACTGCATTGCGATGCGCCGCGCACTCCCGACGATCAGCCGCAAACCGTCCACCAGCGAACTCCAACTGGTGTAGGTCTTTCGCGCGCCTGGCAAGTCGGCAAGGGTGTGTTCTTCGATTTTGTGGACCAATCCGTAGGGCTCGCCCGTCGCTGGTACGAAGTAGAACCACCGGCGCGTCACGGGCGAACCGGGAGTAAATTGCAATACGCGATAGCCCAAAGGGTCCCGCCGATGATGATCGAAAAACAGCCAACCGTCCAACCCGGCCTCGCGCAGAGCAGCTTGAATGGAATGAATTCTGGAGTTCACTCCGTCAGCTTAGCGTTTTTAGCGCGCCGCAATCCAACAACCCCAAAATCAGTTGCCAACCCGAATCACCCGGCGAGGCAAACGATTCAACGGCGCGCCGTAGCCAATCAAACAAAACTGGTCCAGCGCAAACAGAACCACGCTTTCCAGACCATTACCTAGCGCGTATTGCGCCTCCTTGAGCCAAGCCGCGTAGGAATCGCCAATACCCACCAGATGGCTTCGTTGACTGGCCGAAAAGGCCAAACTGGATCCCGAAGATGCCATGCCGTATAGGATGGTCTGAATGCTTTGATCCAGATTCTTGCCGAACGTAAAACCGAAAGCTTCCGTCTTCAGGTTCGTGAGTTTCGCCGGTGTCCAATCGGAAGCTGGATAGTTGATCAATTTGTTAAACGCCGTTTGATTGACGTCGGTCGGATACAGAACTTCAAACCTGCAATTGGGGTACGTCGCGCGCACATGGCTGATCACCGCTGACGTAAAATTGCCAATCACTTTTGGCAGATACGCAACCTCATCCGGAACCGTTGCCGGGTCCACCGTATTCGTCGTGATGGTGGCCATCGTATGCCCGAATTGGGCTTGAAACTGGCTCTGGTTCTGCGCATCGTAAAACGGCATCCCGGAAAAAGTAACGCCCAACCCATCATTCGGAAAGTACCACCACTGCACTTCGCCAAACTGAAGAAACGGAACCAGCCCAGCCGCCACCTGCAAATCCGCCATTCCTAAATAGACATCCTGCCAATACGCCAGACTCACCGGCGAAAAATTGGTTTGCAGCGAGGGCGTCGGTAACAGAATCGGATCGCCCGCCGGACCTACCTGCGCAATCCCAACCGCCGCCGATGGATCTCCGTTTCCCAACTCCATACTGAACGCCGCAGCCACGTCAATACCGTAATTCTGCAACGCGATGTAGTACGCCGTGCTCCAATCGCGCGCCGCACGGTTCATGCGCGGAGACACCGTCAGGTCCGTGCGCCAGTCACCATCCACCCCTCCGGTGAATGCAGCGCCAGAAGCTGTCACGGTAAACCCGGCGCTCGTCGTCGACGCGGCAATCGTGTTCGAATTGCCGGCAGTTCCCATCACGCGGGAATGAATCGTCAGTACTCCACCGGCAGCTTCCGCCCAAAATCCTGTATAGCCGCGGCCTAATTCCAGCGCGTATACGGCCGCTATCCTGCTCGCCGTATCACCAACATGAATTAGCTTGGTCAATGCCGTTCCCGCAACCGTCACCGTCACTGAAAAGTTGGGCTGCGGGTTGCCCGTGAAGGTAACGGTTGCCGATGCGTATTGATGCCCCGTGCGAACCAACTCGTAAAACCACAACGCACCCGTATAGTGATTCGCCCTTCCAGTGAAGCCCAGACTCTGCAGGAACCACGCCGTGCGTTCCGGTGCAATGGAAATCGAATGCAACGTATCCCAATCCGTCGCAAGCGTCGCCCTGGACGTTGCCGCAACCGTCGGCAACGTCGACGATGGAACGGCCAATTCCACAAAATCGAAATAGAAATCGCCAACGTTGGTGCTGGTCACCGTGACGGTGTGGTTCCCCACGCCATACTGCCCTAAAGGCCAACGAACCAGCGCATCTTCTCCGGAAACCAACAAGTTCAATGTGCCGGCGGCAATCCCATCCACGGTAAACGCAACGGTCGCTCCGTTGCCGGTGAAGCGCGTCCCCACGTACAGCGTATGAGAATGCAGCGTGGTGTACCCGCATGTCACGAAATTCCCACTCATCGTCGAATGGTGAATCGTGCCTCCGGAATAGTTTCCTCGGACTTCAGACCACACCGCGTAGACACTAACGCCTGCGGCATGCGCCGCCGCGACACTGCCGTTCATGGCGCGGGTAACGGTGAACACCGTACCTCCGCCCGCCACGCTGGTAACGATCATCAATTCGTTGTCGATCTTCAGCAGGTCGCTCACCTGCGCCGTGCTCGGTGTGGATAGATGAATGGTGGTATCGGCAATCGCCACGCCACTGGCCAGCACCGGAGCGCTTGCCGCTACCAATGCATCGTGATACCCGACGCCCGGGGCGTTGTTTTCGATCCGCTGGCTTCCCGGACTGGCAACACTATAGACGCGATTGCTTCCCGTCACGGTCCAATTCGAAACCACCACCTGAAATTCCGTACGCACGAAGGCCGCCGCCTGCAAATCCGCGGCATAGGTCCAGCGCAACTTCCGGATGTTCGTTGTTGGGATGCTGTGCAGCGTTCCGTTGAGATCCGGAGTCAAGGTACCCTGCAACGAACTGAAGTCCAGGGAAACGCTCCATTGGGTTGGCGACGCCCCTCCGCTCAGCGTTCGTTCGACCGCATCCCAAGTTTCCGCGCCGGTCGAGTACGAATAGACGCCAACTCGATTTCCATTCACGCCCGTGGTGCTCGCCGCAAGCGTAGCGCCAGCGGTGTAATAGACCCGAACGGTTGCCCCGCTCGAGGTCGCCCGCAGAACCGTTGAAAAAGTATTGATGATGTCCCGGATCGCGGCCGCCGTCGTAGTCAGTGTGTCCACACCCAACACTTGATAGGTGTAGTGCTCCGTCAGCGTCGCCAGGCCCACATAGTCGCCGCTGGCCAGTGTGCCCGACAAAGTGAAATCCGCAAAAGCGTTTTGATAAGCGCCTGCAACGGAGGTGGCGTGCAGCTTCAACGGCACCCAATAGATCGTCTCACTGCCGCCGGTTGGTGTGGCCCACACGCGCAGGCTGGGCCAATCCACGGTGGCGAACAGATCCGAATCGAGCGTGATGCAATTCGTACGGGTCTCTTTATATGTCAAGACCAGCCCGCTCAAGTCTCCGTCTGGCAAGTTTCTGAACGAAGGGTGTTCGTAAACGTTGTCGCGATTCCACTCCACCACGGCCCAATCGAACTGTTGCCGCCAACTTCCCGACAATGTGAACCCGTTCGCACTCGCGCTACTGAACGCCGCAATCGCAGAGGGCTGAAAATAGAAGCACTGCAAGTCTCGGTCGGGGCTTAATTTCTGAATGGATGACGGCATTGTTTTGGCCCTCGCCTACAGCCTGATGGTCACCGTGAGGTCGCTTCCAGGCAACGTGTTGGCTGCGCCGGGCACCGAAGTGATGTCTAAATTAAGTTGCGCATTTGAAACCAGCGGCGGTAATCCGAAGCCATTCACGATGTTCGAAACCGTAGCTCCATCTGGGATGGTCAACGTGCAGTAGGTAGTTGCATTCTGCCTCACCGTGAGTTGAATCGATCCGCCGGCAGGCGCTTGGCCGACTGTCGCGAAGATATCGCGGGCGGCATACGTTTTTTCGATGATGAATGGCGGCGTTGCGTTGGTTTGGATGGCCAGATATCCATCTACCTGCAACGAAATCTGCCCGCCCGCAAGCGTGCGCAGACCGTTGTCAAGCGTTGATCCAAAAGACAGGTGGCGCACCAAACTGTTGCCGATGGAGTTTGTGACATAGAATTCCGCGGCGCCAATGCGCACATCCGGAAGATAGATGGAGTGCAGATACCCGCCACTCGCTGGTGTTCCGAAGAACTTCGGGATGAAGGAAACGGACGTACTGGTCGGCTGCATCCGATAAACGCTGGCCCCAGCAGAGTGAATTGTGGCTGTGCTGTTGTGCACCGCCCTGGCCACATTCAATGTGGTCCCGCCGCTTTGCACACCCGTTACCATCAGCATCTCACCATCGATTTGCAAGGAATCGTTTACCGCCGCCAACGTTGTCGCGGACAGTGTGATCGTCGAATCCGCAACGGCCACGCCGCCGGCCAGCACCGGTGGCGCGGGATTCAACTCGCTCCAGGAATAGATGGTCAACGTTCCCGCGCTAATCGTATTCGTGTTGGTCAAGCTGGGAAACGAAATCCCCAATAGATCCACGCTTCCCTGCCCGGCCAAACCCAAACCAAACAGCGGCAGCGGTGCCACGTCATAGTCGACGCTGATGACACCACCGCTACCAATCTGCCAATCGGTCAAGGGATTCAGTCCGGCTGGGCTCTCCTGATCCTTGGCATTGGCCGACCGTGCTGATATCTGCACCGTTTGCCCGCCCCAATTTGGCACTTGAATTTGCACGGGGCTACTGGTGCCCACAGCACCAAAATTCCAGCCAGAATCGGCGACAACAAACAAGCTGGTTGCATCCGGTGTCGTGGTCCACGCGGGAGTAATCGTCAAGACCGTTCCCGTGTTTGCGGTGGTGGTCCGCTCTTGCCCAGCGCCAGTGCCGCGGGAAATTCGCGCCACGGCCCCAGCAAAAGTATTCGGAGTCATTCCCAATGTGCTGTTGCCAATCGTCGTGGACGTGAAGATGTCCGCGCCCACTTCCGGCTGCAACTCGCGCCGCCAGTAGATATTCGCGTGGTCATAGTTGCCGTCCGGCGGGCCCACCAGTTGTGCGGTCGAACCCGCATCGACGAACGTCGCGGCAAGAGCGTGATTCGAAGCAATGCGCAACAGTTCAGAAGGGTTTGTTCCTCGGTAGACGTTGAAACTGGTCGTACCGGGCGAAAACGTCAGGCCCAAAAGCGTCACTTGATTTGTGCTAGTCCCTGACGGAATCGAGGCCCGAACCACAAAGGACAAGCCGCTCTCGCCACCGCTCGCGTCTACCGCCGTCACGGCGTAGTACAAGTTTTGATTTCCCGCGATCGTTCCGCCCGTCGGCGCCAGCGTTGGGCTCAAACTCAACAACGGAATCGCTGCGCTTGTGCTCGACGGTTTCGTCGGGGTAATGAAGCTGACATTCAGCGCCACCGCACTGCCGGTCGCGCCTTGAATCACGCTCTCCGTGATTCCAAACTGATCGATTCCGTGCGCATCCAGAACGCTGCCAATCAACGGCCTTGGGATGGTCGCGTCAGAGTTGCCGCCAGGCTGCCCGCCCGTCACATCGGACCCACTCAATCCGTACCACGCATCATCGTGCCATTGCGCCGTCACTTGAACGGTTAGATAGTTTTTCGCCGGCACCAACCTCACCACTCGAAACGGTTGCCTACTCAGCCCTTCTTTACCATAAGTGACCGTGATCAAATCGCCCGGCGCCAAGCCAACACCCCGCACACTGGTCTCGAATTCGACGAAGGTGTAACCCACCAATGTCTTCGCCAGTTGCAATCGCAGCACCCGCGCTGCCTGATCGAAGTTCGCGACACCAACCGCCGGAAATGCCGCAGTCACTTCTCTACTGGTCAACGTCGAATCCGTAGCATCCACCAGCGACAAACTGTCCTGTTGGTATTGATTAAACTCGTCCTGAAATTCAACCGTAAGCCGGTTTGGCGTATCGGCGCCGCTGCGCGCCCACAAGCGCAGCGTCGGCTCGCCGCTCGACCTCCGTGCGATACCGCCCGTTGCTGCTGTGTCGCCAAATTCGTACGCCGGCCAACCACCGTTCAAGGTCTGTGTCCCGTTTCCGCCCGCAGCCTGCGTCGGTTGCTGCAAGGCAAACGTATTTTCCGCATCCAGCCGCAACAAACCAGTGCGGCCGTAACGGAGTAACAACATAGAACCATTGCGAATGCCCTTTACAACCTCAGCCGCGCTCCGCCGATTCTGAATCACTAGATTGCATTCAAAACGCGGAACCACCACATTGTTCCCGTACAGGTCCTTGGTCGTGATCGCCGCGCCCAGGTATTGTGCGGCGGCCGCAAAGCTCAGCAGATCCAACTCGCTCTTCAACCAACCACTTCGCCGCAGCACGTCCAGCAGCACCCAAGCCGGATTGTTCGTGAACGACTCACCCAATGACGCGCCCACGGAATCGAACGCCTCCAACTTGATTCCATTCACCAGAACGCTGATCTTTGGCAACGAATCACCATTGCTGATTTGATTCGGCAACACCACGCTCAGCATCGCCATATCGCCGTACGGATCGCCCAGCGGATTGCCTTGGCCATCGGTAAAGTTGTAATCGAACGCGCCGGTTCGCGTTCCTGCGGTAATCAGGTTGTACCATCCAGTGGCCGTCATGTTCACGCCACTTTGCCCCAGCGGAATCTCAACGCCATTCGCAATAACCTTAATGACGCCCGCAATCTCCCCCATTCCAAGCAGGACTTCCAATCGGGTGAGATTGCCATCATTGCGTGAAAACACAATCGGCGGCCGATACCAGGCCGTACCGTAGACCAGCGGTACAAAGTCGCTGTAGCGCGCTTGATTGTCCACCAGCGGGGAAAGGTGTGATCCCTTTTCGCCATAACTACGAACCTGAATTTGCGCAGGAACGTACTCCACTCCACCAAATCTTGCGGTTGGATGATTCGCCGCATCCACGTTAAACATTCCACGTGCCTGGCATGCACTCCGCGTGTAATCGCAACTGGTGAAGACCGCCGCTCCATTCAGATTCCCTACTCCCGACGGCTGATCCGCGGAGTAACCGCATCGATATGCCGCGGAATATTTACCGTTTGCCCCGCCGCTCAGCGCATCGGCTCTCTGCTGCGCGGTCGCCGGAAAAGTCCAAGGGCAGCGCCGCTCAATCTGCACTTCCGGTAAGATTACGCGTTGCAGACTCAAACGGCTCGTGAACGTCACTCGGAATGCCGACTCCGTAATCTCTTCCGGCGGATTCCCCACACCGCGGAAGATTACCCTCAGCTCCGAAGCCGCGCTCGCGCTCGCCAAATCGTAAAACAAGAAGCTGATGGTAACTTGCGCGCCTTTGAAACCAGTCTGGCGTTCCAGTTGTGAATAGTGCGAGTCCGCATTCGCCAGCGTCGCCGTAATTTTCTGCGGTGCATCCAACCCATCGTCCGACGAAGACTGCAACACGAATAGATTGTGCTGCAGCAATCGAGCCGAGTACAGGTTACCGCCCACGGTCACCGCGTGCGTGCTCCACCGCTCCACTTGTCCGGATGAGAGCTTGCAATCGAAAAGAAACAGTGGGGTCGGCGGCGTCTCTTGTTCTTTTAGTTGATCGATGGTCGGCATAGGCCCCTAACGTCTCCGTCTCTTAAAATGCGGTGTTCGCGATAATCCGGATGGTCGCGTCAAATACATCGCTTGACTGCGCCGTCGAGGTCAGTTGATCCGTGGCGAATCTCGCCTTGCTGAAGACGCCACTGAGTGCGCCCGTCGTCTTGTAATCAGACGGCCCCAACTGCCCCTCCAACTGCAGACCATAAACTTCGATCGCGGCCCCCGCCGGAAGTTTGATCGCAGCCATAACGCCAGCCCCTGACCCCACTAAAGGCACGCCACTCAGTAACACTCTTTGCCAATTTGAAGTGACGGTGATGGGCTTCGCCAACACCGTCGCCCCCGCCTGCAAAGACAATGTCGCGGCACCGGCGCTCGCGCTCCGCAACCATGTGCTCCAGCAGTAGCGATATCCTTGCGGAACATTCACCACCTGCCCAATCCCCGCGCTCACCGCTGACCCGTTCGTCAGCCTCGTCGCATTCGCCCCGCCGAGCGGGTCAGAAATATTCGCCGTCAGCGCAACCGACGCGTCTTTCGCCCAAATCGCTTGCGTCAAATCCTGACTGAACGCAACCAAATTTCCCACCGGATCCAGAAACGTGAACGTTCCTAATCTTCCAGACACTTGGGAAAAAAGCGTCTCGATCGCATCCCACTCCGCGCGGGTCATCCCCTGGGCCGTCAATTCCCATAGCGATTGATCTCCGTTCGCATCGGAGTAAACATCTTGCCGTCCGTCGTCCAACAGATTAACTACCGTCCGGTACGCCGTATGCTTGGTCAGCGGATACATCGCGCAAGCCCCGGTGATGAGTTGTGGAAATGCCAGCA
The DNA here is from genome assembly GCA_025350105.1 of Terriglobia bacterium. Taxonomy (GTDB): domain Bacteria; phylum Acidobacteriota; class Terriglobia; order Bryobacterales; family Bryobacteraceae; genus Palsa-187. The sequence continues at coordinate 62,572 of JANXYJ010000014.1, forward strand.
TGCTAAGTCCTGTTCTCCTTCACCGTCAGCGCAACGCGGCCTCGTCCCGGCTCGCGAAATTCCGTGGCCAAATCATCCATCCCGAAACTGCAGTTCGCATAGACAGTTCCATCCCATGGATCGGTGAACGAAAATTGCCCACCCCTGCCTGCCTCACCGGCAAAAAACTGTTCCAGTTGGGTAAGCTCATTCTCATCCAGCAAATCCAAGCGGATGGTCCACACGCGCAACGCGGAGGCGTATTCCGGAATCCGTTGCTCGCTGCCATCCAGAAAGCGTACAACCTTCGTCGAAAACACTCGCGTGCGGCTCGCTCCGTATTGCGCAATCGCGCCGGTCTTTAACAACGGGAAACTGGCCATCGTTAGACCTCCCGAATAACATCGTTCAGAACCGTGGTTTCAAGCATGGCCTGACGCACCGCGTTCGCAATGTCCTGGCTGTGATCCATGAACGATTTGCTGTCCATGGCCTGAACCTGTATCGTCACCTGCTGTCCCGCACTCGTTCCATTCGAGCCGTTCAAAGTCGAAGCGCTGGAATTCGTAATCGGCCTCGGCAAACCACCCTGTGCCGAATCGACTCCGAAAAGCCCACTCCCCGACTCACTCACGCCCGCAGATAGATTGATCGCTGCTGGCGGGATGTAACTGCTCAATGTCGGTACCGGCGACGAACCGCCACTGAAGAGCCCTTCAATCCCGGAAATCAGCGGGGCCAACCCAAATCCGCCCAATAGACCACCGAACGTACCCAAAGTCGAAGACAGCGCCGAACCAATCGATGGTCCGCTCGATTGCCCTCCACTCTGCACTGCGCTCTGCGATAGAGCTGCGTTTCTCTCCGCCGCCAGCGCATCATTGATGGCTTTCAGTTGCTGCAATTCGTCGGCGATACTGATCAGCTGTTCAGTCCCGTTGGAGCTTCCCCGCAGCAAACCCGCCAAAATACTATTGGGATCATTGGACGCCATTTTTCAATTCCTGCCATTCTTTTTGAATCATCAACAACGCATCCGCGTCTTTTGCTGCAAAATTTGCAAGATTTCCGCCGCCCATCTTCCAGGCGAAAAACTTTTCCACCCACTCCACGCTCTTCGGATCGATGAACGACGTTGGGCACTCCTCCGTGAACGCACTTCCTCTGCCCCAAATCACTCTCGGCGCCCCGCGCTGCTCTTGTGGCAGCCATCCACACCGCCGCGAAACTTCCAACCCCTGCCGTCGGCACTGCTCGCACGTCCACCCAGCACGATTTACGCTCCCCGCTTCCGGAGCGCAAAAAAAATGGAATGCGACAATTAGTTTTTTCTTTCTTCTCCGCTCAACCCGCTCTCGGCTTTAATCCGAATCAGGATCTCCTTGGCCAACTCCATCGGGCCCCGGTCGATAAATGTATTCGGCGTCGCGTCCTCGCCATCAATCGTCAGGCCCTCAATCGCCACCAGACCGGTTTCCAGATACACCCGGTCCACTTCCACGCCGATCACCGCGGCTTCAAGCTTTTCGCGCACATCCATGCCGGCTTCCAAAAATTCGGCCTTCCGCGCAACTTCCCGAATCCGCCTCGCCAACTCAATCCGCCGACCGAATGAAACCCGCGCGATCGCATACCTCACGCCGCACCGTGAATCCGCGTCACACCAAATCACGCTCTCGTAATTCTGATCCATCTTCGGATTAACCAAATGCAACATAGAGTTCGTCATTCACTGTCCCCTGTGCCCGGTCGTTTTGAAACTTCCACTGCAGCCGTGTCTCTTGATCGTCAAACTCCGGCACTTCCGGAACCATCGCCGGCATGTACGCCCCAAACAACTGTCCGCTCTGTTGGCCTAACTGAATCAACACACCAATCGGCGAGCGCTGCCGCGCGGCCTGATACAAACCCTTCGTCTGCGCATCGTCTTGCTCAAACAGGCTGAAGTTCAATTTCACATTGCGCTTCCCAGCGGCAACACACCGGGCCAAATCGCTTCCGAATTCCCGTACGCGCAATTGAACATCGTTGTGCAACATTAGTTCCGCACCCGTCAGAGTGTAGAATTGCGTCGGAGTCGCTCCCATCCAGACTTGCCCCAGATGCCCCGGAATCACCGTGTAGTCGAAATTGGCGCTCGTTGGTTCCGCCGGATATGTCGTTAGCCCGCCTTGCCCGCTGGCGAAACTCGTACTGTCCAGCAGATCTCTCACCGGCCCGCCAAACGCGAATTCTTGGAAGTCTCCATTCACTTTGATCCGCATCGTGTCCACCACGGCGCCTTCCAAAATGCGCTGCACTGCGGTGCTCGGGTCCCAGTAGTCGAAGATGCTGGTACTCCCAATGTCCGCGGCCAGGCGATAGGTTGCCGTCTTTCCCAGTGCATCGCCCACATGCACGTTCGTGAACGGCGCGCCAAAGAACACAGTCGTCGAATCCTGAATCGCGCTCACAAACCGGATTTCCGTCGCGTGAGTTACCGCCTGCCCCGTCACCAACCCATGCGGACCGCTAAACGTAATTCCGCTCGCCAATCCCGATGTCCCCGTTGCCGCAGCCACCGTCCCGCCATTGAAGTAGATCGGCGCCGCCCCCATCCCCGCTTGGAACAGCGGACCCATCGTCGGATCCACCGCCTGATTCGTCCATTCGGTCATGAACGTACTCAGCGCGTAGCTGGTATTTTTCCGGATGGCATTCGGTAAGCCAGGAAACGTGCGGCTTCCCGTTTTGTCCCGGCGCGAGATCGGCTCCGGAATTTGTTTCGCTATCAGCTTTACTCCCGGAATCCGATTCTGCCCCGTTATCGCGGGAACAGTTCCGAAAGTGGACTCGAGCCCCACATAGAAGCGGTTATTATTTGACGATACATAGCACGACATTGTTGTCTTCTCCTCAACTCGACATGTCCACTTCGAAAATCACCTTGGCCACTTGGATAAAGTTGCGGCCGCCGTGTTGCACTGGATCGAACTTCACTTCATATCCGCCGGTGAAGAACATCCCTTGGCCCCAATCCCCACGGTTGCCCTCCAGAATTTGCGTCACGGCATCCACATAAGTACGAACCTGGTCTTCCAATCCCTCAATACGGTCCTGCGAAACCCGCACTTCCGCTACCGTACGCACCTTGCCCGAAAAAGTCCTGAACTTTTCAGTCAACAGATTCTGTACTCGATCCGTGTAGATATGCACCGCCGGATACTTCGTCGCCAGCGCCTTCTCCATCAGAGCGATGGGAACGTTTTGCTGCACAATACTGGCCAACTTGATCGTTGGCGTTTCCGTGTCTGACGCTTCTGTCAAACTCCCCACCACAGTCGATAGCCCTGTAGTTGGGGACGTCAGAAAGTCGCCAAACTTGCTTACTACCTTGCTCGCCGTTTGTGCCATAACCTAAGCTCGCCTCAAGATCAATCCGCCCGTTAGATACGTGTCCGGCGTCTGTCCATCTCCCGGCGCCCTCCAGGTCACCAGTCCCGCCTGCGGCATAACGAATGCCTGTGTCAGCCCAATCGGCGCGCTGTTCTGCAACGCCAGCGTGGTATCGGTCAGCCCAATGAAAACATTCCAGCCCGTCGCGCCAGCCGGAGGGTTCACCACCTGAACCACCAACTGGCTGCCCGCCACAGTCTCATATGCCGTAATCAGGCTGGGCGCACCTTCCTGCTGCGCCAATGGCAAACTCGCATTCACCCAGCTCACTTGTAGGTAATAGATCGTCGCTGGCGTCAGCCCGGCAATCGAGCTCAACTGCGGAAGTGCCCCTCTCGGTATTGGATTCGACACCAACCCAATCCCGTACCGCAGCACTTGGTCCCGCGCCGCTCGCTGCAAGTGCCGGTACTCCTCCCACTTCACCTCGTACCGGTCATTCAACTGGTTATTGAACGCATCGCGATAGACCAGCGCCAGCGCGTGCAACGCATGCCACCGCCTCATTTGCGGCGTCACCACCACGTCCGATACACCCCTGGTCCTTCTTGCGCTGGCCAGCGGATCGGTCACCCTAGTCCGATCCAAAAGAATATCGATCACTTCAAAGGAGATCTCTTCGGTCGCCAACCGCAGCTTCGCCGGTAAACTGATCCCCTCCGTGTTCGCCACGCTCAGGATCTCGGTTTCAAATACTCGCAACGCTTCGTCGTCGTTTGGATGTCCATCGGTCAGCAGCGCCATAATTTCTCTCTCTCCAAATACAAAACGGGCTGGACGCAATCCGTCCAGCCCGCTTCTTTCTGACAACTGAGAACTAGCTATTCACCTGCACCGCAAAGTTGTTCCGCAGTACACCGGCACCGTACAACACATCCACGGTGAACTGCTGCGAGAGCGTGTTGGGCTGATAGCTCATGGTCACGCGCATGCCGAAGTTGCCCAGTTCCGCGTACTCCGCAATCGCCCCGGTCCCCGGCAGGGGTTGCGGCAGGCGGCGAACCACCAAACCGATCGCGTTTCGGCTGAACGCCAAATTGTGCGTCGTCACCGGAGCGCTTCCCGTCTTCGCCACAAACTGCGAACGGAAGATGTAGAAGTCCTTCATCTTGCCCACTGCGCCGTCAATCAACGCACGCAGGCCAGCTTCGCCAGCCGAGTGAAACTCGCTGAAGCGCGGAATTTGCCGCAGTGCCGAATACGCCGTCGGATCCACCACCAGGTACTTTGCCGCGCTTGCCGGAACCTTCACGTTGAACAGCGTCGTTTCGGCGGAGTCCACCACCGCTTCGGTCAACGCCGTACCGGCCGTACCCACCGCCGCATTCGCCGTGAATTGCGGATACAGGTTCAGTAGGTCCGATTCAATTCGCTCGGCCAAAGCCACCACGGCCGGCTGCATGTACAATCTCAGCAGGTCCGGCACTGCCAACACCTTGGTGACGTCCGGAATCTGGAACGTCGCTTCCGCATGCGTGTTCAGAACAATCTGCGCGTTGCCCAGATTGGGGTTCTGCGTCTGTACCGCGCCGCCCTCCGCGATGTTGTTCGCCACCAGCACCGGAGGAATCGGTACATTCACCGTATCCCCTGCCTGTGCCAGCACCGGTTCATAATCGCGATTGACCAGGTTCCCCAACACCAGGTTCCCCATCAATGCCGGAAGGGCGTCCGCCGCCACCAGCTTCACAATCGCATTCGCTACATTCGCACTTGTAATTGATGCCATAGTTTTTCTCCTCTCACCATCCACGCAGCGTCTGCGACGCTACTCTCGCGATCTCATGCCGCACCCGCTCCAACTCCTCCGGATTCATCCCCGGACGGATCTTGTCTAAATCCACCGGGGTATTCCACCTGCCACGGCTCCCGGTGTCTCCAAACCCACCACGCTGTCCGGTGCTTGCACCGGACCCCCCCGCCAGCCTTGCCGGCAGCAGCTCCGGGTTCTCTCCCACGAATCTTGCGATGTAATCACGCAATTCGCTCCCCCCATGCCCCACCAGCCTCCCGTCCTCGCTGCGGTAGATCTCGTCTTGCACGGCTTTATAGGCCAAGTCCAGCTTCGCTACGCCCGCCCGCTGCAACTCCGCGCGAATCGCCGCGCTGCGTTCGGCTTCCTCATCTCTGGTCCGTGCTTTCTCATTAGCGGCGATCAAATCGTTCACTCGCTGCTCCAGACTTTCTCGCTTTATCCGTTCTTCCCGCAAAGCAGTTTCCTTCATCAAAGCTGCTTCCGCATTCGCGTCGCTGTTCCGGCTCGCATACTCTCGCTCGGACTTGAAAAACTCTTCGATTGCTTCCCGAACCACAGAACGTAGGTCTTCCGCTTTGGGCCCGCCCGGCCGGTCGCCAAACGCCGGCGTCGTTCCCGCTTCTCCGCCCGTTACTTGGCTTTCACTCTGCTCGCCATCCATATTGCTCCTACTGCTTCGCCTCGGTTGGATTCAGCACCGCCGGAATTCCGCTCTCAATCTCGCCGACAATGCGGTCCTTCACGTCTTGCCGCGAGTCCGCCAAATACTGCAAAGCCAACTTCTTCGCAATCTCTTTACGTAGCGTCCCGGACCCAACGTCCATGCTCAGTAAGTCCTTCGCATTCGTCAGTTCCGTCGCAAAATCTGCAATATTGAACTCGTCCATCCCCATCACGCTGATCGTTACGCCGTCTGCCCTCGCGGCCTCAATCGCATTCAGAACCCGCCGCACCTGGTCTTTCACTGCGTCACCATAGGCCCGCAGTACTTCCTGCGTGATGGAAAAATCCAGTTGCTTACTCAACCCGGACTGTTGCCCGCTCCGGCTCAGCGAAGCTCCCAGTTGCGCCAAATAGCAAATTCGATAAATCTCTTCCTGCAGCCGTGTTAGATTCTCTGCCGCAATTTGGTAGACTTTTCCCTCTGGCTCCGTCCACCCAAACCGGTCTCCCGGTCCCAGTTGAATGTAGTAGCTCTCGCCCACCATCTGGTTCCAGTCGCGTTCGGAATACACCACCGGCATCGCAAACAAGCCCATCGTCAACGCCCACGACAGCGCGTTCGATTTATTGAAGTGCTCAAGCTGCAAAGACCCTGCTCGGTTCAACATCCACAATCCTTCCGGAATGCGCAAGCCGAACAACGGAACGGTTTTGATCTTCGCCAGCCCGTGGGTACCTTCATCGATCAACTCAGGAGCCGTCCCCAGCACTCCAAACTGACGATAAATCCGGAACGTCTCCTTGTCGTAATACGACCAGCGCGTCTCCTGCCGCCACTCCGGATCTTCTACCCGGTCCATGCGTAGCGTCGTCGTCCGCAGCACCACCCACTCGAAATTGCCCTGCTCGTCCTTGCTCCAGTTGATGAGACTCTCCGCCGGGAAATCCACCAGGTACGCGCGCGACGCACCCGAAGCGTCTTCCTCCGCCCTACTCGATGCGCCGCCTGCCCCGCCTTCACTCCGCGGAAAATCCACTAACAAATAGCTGGTCCCGGTCACCAGCGTGTCAATAAATGTCCTGCGAAAGACGTCAGTCATTGCCGTGCCACGCCGGTCCGCATCTTCCACGAATTCTCCGTAAAATGCGCGTGCCGCCTCGCTCCCGCCTTCAAACGTCATCCTCGGTTCGCGCCGGAATAGCGTCGCCGCATACCAATCCACAATGGAGCCTGCATAATTTTCGTAGAAGGCCCTGCTCAATCTTTCCGCATAGACATCACCCGGCTCCCTCTGTCGGCGGGTCAAGTAGTTCTGCGCATTTAACTTAAACTGCTCGCCGCCGGCATAAAGGTCGCGATACTGCTTCCAAACACCCTTACGCGTCGCGTAGTCCGGATGCTCACGATCTATTTGGAACATGTTGATGTCTAACACCTCTGCCCTCTTTTCCTAAGCTTTGCCGCAAGCCGCGAACTACACCAGCCGCTGCCCCAACTGCTGCGCCGGCCGCGGCCGTCGGCGACACTCCTGCCAAATCAAATATCCCAACGCATCCGATAAATGCGTCCGCTTCCCATCGCGATCTTTATCAATCACAAGGCTGTTTTCCTTGTAGGTCACCTGCTCAAAGTCCTTAATCAGTTCTTTGCAGCGCGGATCGATCGCCAAACTCCGCACCCCAACGGCCGACTCCAACTTCGAATTCATCAACGCAATCCGATCCCTCACCGCCGGGTTCGACGTCGGCACCCGAAACTCCACATTCTTGTAACTCGCCTCTTTGAAAAACTTCTTCAAAATCTCCAGGTCCGTCGTCCCCGACGTCTGCAGCCGCGCTCCGCTGGCATCCGCATACACAATCACGCCGCCTTCGTGCTGCGGAACCCTCCGCGCAAATTCGCTGCAAGCGTCATACGTACTCGCCCGCCCCAGTACAATTTCGTCCAACGCGAGTACCCTCTCCCCATCCATCTGCGCCAAAACGGAGCACATCGGATCCACGTTGAAATCTAGCGCCCACAACAACGGCTTTTCCGGATCCGCCTTCTGCGGGGCAATGTTCTGCTTCCGGTCAAACGCAAAATAGACCCGCCCTGCATGCAGATCCAAATACTCGCCCAACACTTCCTGTTCGTAAAAACGCCCGTCATAACTCTGCTTCAGCCGCTCGTAGTAATCCGGAATCCGGTCCAACAAGAACCGGTTCTCAAATGGTTTGGCCACAATCATTTCGTAGCCATCAATTGGCGTCGCTACAAACCGCTCGTAAACCCAGTCGTAACCCTTCGGTGTCCATACCGCGAAACCACACAATCGCGTCGCCTTGGGATCTCGTAACCGCCCCTCCAACCGCAGCCACGCTTCCTCTTGCGTGTAGGTCAACTCATCCAATCCGAACCAAGCCAAATTACTTCCACGCAACCGTTCAAACTCTTCCACCGCCCGAAACAGAATCCGCGACCTCGTTTCCTTCAACATCAGGAAATTCTCCGCGCGATTCCATTCGTGCGGAATCTTGTTCAATTCCAAAACCTCAATCAGCGCCGCCTGCGTTGCGTCCCGCAACATCGGATACGTCGGAGCCCCAATCAGCCCCGTCCGCCCCGCATTTAGATACGCCAACTTCAATGCTTCCTGACATAGCGCCTGGCTCTTACCCGAACCGATGGGTCCTGAAAACCCCTTAAATCTCGCCGTCGATTCATGAAATCGCCTCTGCGATGGCAGCGGCTGATACTGAATTCCCCGCTCCCGTACACCCTCACTCACTGCTCGCTGCCCTCATCCGCTTCTTCGCCGGCATTCCCCGCAACTACCACCGAATCAACCGGCGTGTCATCGCCGAGTTCAGGCGTGTCATCGCCGAGTTCATTGGTTACGCTGTTGATTGCCTCGCCCGTAATCTGAACCAGCGCGTCAACCCAGGTCACCCGGATCTCCCGTGGCTGTTCGTCTTCATCCAGCTCTTTCTGCAACTGCATCAGCTTGATGTAATCCCCCAGCGTCGCCTTCGCGTCTTTCCCGGTCAGCTTCTCTTCCACGTTCTTCAAAATGTCGTCGATCACCTTCAACTGCTCTTCTCTGCGCCGCTTCTCCCTGCTTACTGTCGAACGTCTAACTGCGGTTCGAGCGCTCTTCACTTCCGCCGCCGCTTGCGGCACCTGGGATTGCCCGCCGAGTGCAATCAGCATGTCTGCCGCGGCTACTTCTTCACTTTTTTTTTTGAAGTCGTCCCGACGCCTGCCCTCGGGCGAACGATAACTTTTGCGCCGGTCTTCGTGCCAGCTTCAGCTTTTTTCATCGGTTTGTTCGAGCCCGGCCTTCCTCCTCGCCGCGCTCATCCTCTCGCGACTGCAAAGTACCATCCCCTTCCGCATGGAGACCCCTGCAAAAATTGCTTAACCTACGAACACGTAAGGAATTGTTTGTTCGCCGCCTGCAGTGACCGCACACAATTCCTGGTCCCAAGGGCCCGAGAGGAGCCCATCTTCATTTGCGTCGGCGGTCGAACGGGAGAATCAGGAAGGGCAAACCGTAACCATAGGCGCACCACGGTTCAATTCTGTTCAGCACCGCGACGTCCAGCCAGGGGGCCTGTCGGAGGTACAACCACATTTTGCTTGACCACGGTTTTGAAATCCGTAAGCTTTCGGTATGGCGAAGCGATTCTAGAATTTTGCGGGGGAGCAGGAGTATTTGTTGCCGTCGAGTTTGGAGGATCGGTTGGCGGAGGGGCCTTTGGCGCGGTTTGTCGCAGAGGTGTGCGGTGAACTGGTGAACTGGAGTTTGTCGAAGATCTACGTCGCGCACGGAATCGGTTACGGCGGTATTGGCATCGCCACCCAGTCCGCCCACAGTGTTGCAGCTGAAACGGTAGTCGGCGAACGAGTAAGCTTAACTGTCTCGCGCACATTGCGCGTTTGGAGGAAGACTACCGGGAAATGCAGACGATGCTCTTTGGTCAGCCTCCGAACTCTTCATCGATTGTCACTGAACTGCGCAGCCTTGAGATCCAGATCAACGCCGCTATCCCGCCCGTGTGACAATTACTGAAGAAATCGCCTCTCCGGTGTGGGGCTTTCGTAGTCACGACGGGCGGGCTCGGGCAGATAGAGCAACCTTTGACAGTTGCTCATAAGGCCCATCGGGCTGCCTAGCGGCCGAAGCTTTTGAGATTTGGTCGGACGGCCAATTGGGCGCTCAATCATGATGAGTGTGAGAAGCAGCACCTCGAAGAAGATTCGGTTAAGCTTCATATTCACTCCGATCCTGACTCACCACGACCCACATGTAAGGATCGTCTCCCAGCCATGAGTTCTAAAACTCCAGCTTCTCCATCAGCGAATTGAGTTCGCCCTCCAGCGTCGTTTTCTTCTTGCGCAAATCGCTTTGCGTATCTCGCAGTCCGGCCAAACGGCTTTCGGCCGCTGCTAACTGCCGCGCATAGGTCTGCACCTGCTCCTGTTGCCCGCTCACGCGGTTCAGGCTTTCGATATTGCTGCGGATGCGATTTTGATCCTGCGTCAGGTTATTGATTTCGTCCGTCGCGCTCTTCGTCGCGGCGTCGTTGTCGGCGATCTGCGCCTTCTTCTGCGACACCTGCGTCAACTGACGGCGGCCAGCATCAGAAATATTTTTGTTCTGCAGATATACGCCCAGCAAGTCTGGCGTAAGCGTGCTCACTTGCATCGTCTGATCGAAAATACGTTCTTCGCGCACCGGAAACGTCGCGCTGCCCGATGCTGCCAGCGCCACTTCGAAGCGATAGGCATTGGGGGTCGTCTCGGTGGCCTTACGGTCTAACAATGTATAGCCGTTGCGTTGCGGATGTTCGATCATCAGCGTTTTTGCTTTCGCGTCGACGTTCTTGATCGTGAAAGTCTTGGTTTCTTCAATCGCCGACCGCGTGGTCAGCAGTCCGCGTTTGGCGTGAACTTCGCGGACCACGGCTTCGGTCGAGTCAAACTTAGTCGTGACGCGCGTGCCCAGATCCACGCCGTAGCTGATCAGGCGCTTGTCGGTCATCGGCAGCGTTTCCACCAGCGCTTCACCGGCGTAAGTGCCCGCATCGTAAACCGTAATCGGCCCGCCGTCCAACGTCTTGCCGGTGTTATTGGTAAGTTCGGCGGCGTCACGCGGATTCACACCGTAGCTCTCGGAATAGACCAGCAACTTCCGCGCCCCGATCTTCTGCTGTAGAAACGGCAGCATGGCGGACTCGCCCTGCTTCACCGTCACCGGCGCGGAGAATGAGTATTCGAACAGTTCGCCGGATTGCTGGCCGGTGGCGGTCGCGGCGATGGACGACTGAACCACGTTATTTACGCGATAGACCCCGCCTCCAAATCCGCCACCTTCGCCTGGAGTAAACCCTCCAGACCTCATGGCTACCGCAGGTGGTGGTGGCGGGTTCACCGCCTTCTGCGCCACTCCCACCTCTGCCCGGTCCATCGCCCCCGCATACACCACCGGCTGCGCGGCCTGATTCTCCGCCAACTCCGCCACCGGACGATTCACATAGCGCGGTTCATACAGGTTCGAGATAAAACTCACCGGCTTGCCGCTCACCACGCTCAGCCGCGCATTGTTCCAATCGTCGCCAGAGGTGTTATCGATGATGGCCCAACCTTCGAGAGTCGGATCGCCAGTCGCGCTGAACATCAGCCGGTAACTGGATTTCCAAACCGCCGCCGGCGTCATATAACTGGCGACAATCTGGCGCGCGTTCGCGCTCATCACCGAATCAATATAAACACTCCGCCGGTCCTTCGATCGCGACGCGTTTAGCACACCCAGATACCCGCGCAGTTGATTCTGCAATTTCGGATCGCTCAACCTCACCGCACTGGCCGCACCCAGATCGTAACTGCGAATGTCTCCGGAATCGAGTAATAGCACGATCACTTCGCGCTCCGATCCTTTCTCTCCTTCTTTGACGACTCGAGCGCTGACCACCGCGCCGGAGACATCGTTGGCGCTGATCCGCATCTCAATCCGTGCGCCCTTCATCTGATCCAAAAACGCGGCCAGCGACGCCTGCTCTCCCACCGCAAATGGATACTCCGCCAGCCGCTTCTCTAGCGGATCGCTGGAATCGTAGCGCACGCCCGCCACTTTCCCTCCATTGCGATCGGTAACGGTAAGCGACTTCAGAACATCATTCATATCGCCGGGCTTAAAATCCAAGCGCACGGTGGACCCAGGCTTCAACTCGCCCGCCCGTTCAAAATGCGCCACTCCGTGCTTATACAAGGTCACCTGGGTCACGGGAAGGTCCGACAGCGGCGCATCGGCCGCTGACAATCCCCAACTGCCGCCCAAACTGGCGATAGAGATCAGTACTACCAAAACCCTGGACCCTAAAACCAGGGATAATAGAAAAGATGATTGGCGGGGCTGCAGCATAGTTCACGACCTCCTGTTTTGCTCAAAGCGGGTACTGCGACTACTGGCCTACGTCAGCTGAATTGGCTTGCTAAGCCAAAAGTCTTAGGCAGCGAAGAAATCCGACGCCTACATAATTTAGTCTAAATGGACGGAGAACACACGATTGCATAACTATTTGACGCCGCTGGCGGGAAAATTGTTCCTAAGCCGCAGGTTGTTGTTTGTTGGTCTGTTTGCGTCCGGGTTGATCGCCCAGGGACAGGCTCCCCTGCCGCCCTCCCCGGACCAGGACAGCACGCTGGACTTAAGCCACTACATGGGCCCGGGCGTGTTCAGTTCTGGTGCAGGCAACATCGGCGAACGCGCAGGCGCCCCGCTTGGCTTCCGCGTTTACGGCAGCCTCAGTGGTGTTTACGATGACTATCTGCAGGCCGCCAAAGTGGACAGCACCGGCAAACTCGCCTCTACCAGTAGTGAAGTGGGTGTTGAGGTCGGTTTTGGAGTGGTGGGCACCCACGTCACCCGTCGCAGTAAGCTGGGGCTTGACTATCACGGCGCCTACCGGCGCTACAACGCCGACCTCCTGAATGGCAGCGACCAAGGCGTGCAATTGGGCTACACCATGCTCTTATCCAAGCACTTCATTCTGGATCTCCACGAAGTCGGCGGCACCTATGTGTACGGCGGCTCCGGACCAGGCGCTTTGATCACCAGCGACCCCGGGACTGGCCTAAACCTTACCTCTCAGATACTGGATTCCCGCGTCAACTATATCCGCTCCTCCGCCGACATCACCTATCGCGCTACGGCGCGAACTTTCTATACATTTGGCGGCCACGGTTACTTTCAGGAACCTAAAGGTGCCGGCTTAAGCAAGACCTATGGCTATGACGCCAATGCCCGTGCCACCCATCGGGTGAATCGGGATGTGAACGTTGGTGGAAGTTACCGTTTCTCGCAGATGTACTTCCCCATTTCCGATGGCAATTCCCACACCCATGCTCTGGAAGCAACATTTTCGACCGTTTTTGATCGCCGCTGGCTATTTGCGGTTGAGGCCGGAGCCTCCGTTGTGAATGTGCAAAACAACCTTACTATCCGCCTTGAACCCGCCTTGGCAGCCATTTTTGGGCCCACCGTCACATTTCGCAACATCAGTCAGAGCGTGTATCCGTCCGGGCTCGTCTCCCTCAATCGCAATTTCAAGACCTCGACGATCGGCATTGTTTATTCCCGCAGCATCAGTTCCGGAAACGGCCTGTATACCGCCTCCCGCCAGCAAGGTTTCGATGGCCGTGTCACCTATTCAGGCTTCCAACGCTGGACACTTGGTCTGTACGCCCGTTACGGCTCGCTCATCTCCATCGGCCAGAATTTGGGCAGCTACGGCGGGTACTCTGGCGGTGGTTTTGCCGCCTATACTCTGGGACACGGCATGAACCTCACCGGCGACTATAACTACAATCACCAAACCATTTCGAGCGGCTCGTTTAACCGCAGCGGCAACAGATTGCAGTTTGGCCTTCAGTTTTCCAAAGGGAAGCGGCCCGTGGGCCTCTTCTAGGCGACCCCATTGGCTGCCGCCAGGTCAAAATCATGAGTCAACTCACGTGAAACCTTCTTGCGTACTCCTCGTGGACGATGAAGCGGCGCTGACCAACCTTCTCGCGCAATACCTCCGCCGGACCGGCTACGAAGTGGACACTTGCGAGGACTCCGCACAGGCGCTCAACCTCATCACTACCCATCCCGGTCGTTACGCGGCGCTGGTAACCGACCTCGCACTTCCCGGCGTAAGCGGGGAAGAACTGGTGGACCGTGTGCGGGCACAAACTCCCGCCATGAAAGCCATCATTACCAGTGGTTATGCCTACAACCCGCGCCAACCAGGAGTGGAGTTCCTACAGAAGCCCTTCTTCCCCAAAGCGCTGGGAGAATTGCTCGAAAAGATGCTGGGAGCCTGACGCCTCTGTTGCCATGACCTTTATCGCAATGATCTTTATTGCAATAAAGACGAAGCCACTCGGTCCACCCAGTGCCGTGCATCCACCGTCCGCACCGAAAAATCGTTCACCAAGATGGAAAATGCCAGCGCTCCGTAGGTCTTGCTATCGGCATAACCGGAAAGCGCGGACACACGATCGAGCGATCCGGTTTTAGCGCGAATTCCCTTCCCCTGCGACAGGCAGCACAAACGCTGATCCAGCGTTCCGTCGTCGCCGCCCACCGGAAGAAAGGATCGCCACACATCTCTCTGAGGTGACATCGCCATGCGCACCAGCACTCTGCTCAACAATCGAGGCGTGACCATCGCGTTGCGCGACAAACCGGACCCATCATCCACATGCCAATCGCTCAGATGCAAATCGCTGGCCGCCGCTCCCATCCCTGCCAGGTAGGCGCCCATCTCCTTTACGCCCACTGCGGTGCTCGCTTCGCCTCCCGCCACCCGCGCCACTTCGCGCAAAATCAATTCGGCAAACAGATTGTGACTCACCTTGTCCATCACCTGCAAAATTTCCGTGAGTTCCGGCGAGCGATGAACCGCGATCTGGTCCCCCTCCGGCGCCACGTACGCATCTGGCCGCAGCCGGTGCCGGGCGACCGGACGGCCGCGAATCGCCACGCCCTGCCTCAACAAAGCCTCATACAACATCGCCGCCGCGAAAAGGGCCGGATCGTCCACCGGCAGCGCTTCGGTATACAAACCACTGCCCGGCGCAATATTTCCCGAAACGCGCCACTGTCCACTGCCCGCCAGCCGCTGCAAGTCAATCTTTGTCGTTTTACCGCCCGTCACCACCCGGTTGTCCAAGCTGAGAAACTCCAGCGCCGGCGTCAGCGAAAATCGCGCCGCGTCTCCTGCCTCTGCCCCCGGCCGGATCGAGAGCGTGACGATATTTTCGTTCAGCGTCAACGCGCTCACCGGAGCGCCGTAATCGTTGGCCGCATCATCCATCGTCCAACTGGGCGGATAGGGGTCCCACGGATACAGCGTGTCATCACCCACCACATCGCCATCAATTCGCGTCACCCCGTGCGCCACCATCTGCTCGGCCAAACGATCCACTATTTTTTTCGATGTCACCGGAATCTTGTCGGTGGTCTTGTCGTAGGGAAATGGACGATCCGACAGCGCCGGATCACCCGCGCCTGCCAGCACCACATCGCCCGAAGGCTGCCGCAATACCCGCGTCGAATAACGATAGTCGCCATGCAATCTTTCTAGCGCCAACGCCGACGTCAGTAATTTCATATTCGATGCCGGCAGGAACAACCGGTCTTCATTGCGCCGGAATAGAGTCTTGCCACTCAAAACCTGAACTACTTCGATCCCCACAAACCCATTCGCGGGAGCGGTTTGCAGCAACCGGTTCAGCCGCGCCGCCAGTGCGTTGCCAGCCTGCTCGGCGTCTGGTTTCTGGGCCAGCACACAAGGGCCCAACACCACCAACATCGCCGCGCTGGCCCACCGCAACAGCCTATTCATGCTTCGCCGCAAGCGGACCGTTTTTGGCTGCTGCCCCGTGTCGTCCCTTTGCGTGTTTGCGCTTCAGGTGTTTTCCATTGGGCCGGGTTCCCTCCGCCACTTCCGTCAACGGCAATGACGGTTCTTTACTCTTGAGCCGTTCCGGCACTGCCGCGGTTACTTCTTCGCTTGATTTTCCGAATGACGCCTGGCCAGCCACTGCCATTACCCCGCCGAGCCCCGACGGCACCAACCGCTCCTCAATCCACAACCCCGCCAGCAGCACAAATACCACCACGGATCCAGCCAACGGTAGCGCCATCACTGCCCGCACATCCAGTAGCCACGCGAAATAGCCCAGAGTCGACGGCGCCAGCATTCCTCCCGCCAGCGCGATCGAAAAGATGCCGTTGTAGAACCCCGGTCTATAATCCGGAAAGCGCCGCCCAATGCGTTCCACCACCAGCGGATACATCGGCGCGAAGGAAAGTCCCAGTAGCACCACACCGCTCACCGCGCCAAACTGATTATCGGTAAACAACAGGATGCAGCAGGCAAACATCGAAATCAGCAGACACAAACCCAGCAAACGGCTGTGCCGCATGTTCGGCAAAATCCACTGCGCTGCCACGCGGCCAATCAACAGCGCCAGCCAATAGATCGCCAGAATCATAATCGCCGCCTGCGGACTCATCCCCAACCGTTGGCTCAGAAACAGCGGCAGCCACCCCGCCATGGCCCATTCATTGCCCAATTGAAAAAACAGCACCAGGCTCAGCAGCACTGCGCCCGGCGTTTTCAGTTCTTTCAACAGGAGATGCGGCGCGCTTTGCGTTTCTTCATTCCCCCCCGCAAAGGGCCTCCCCGCATACCAAATCGCAAAAAATGCCGGCACCAGCGCAAGCAGGATCTGAATCGCCTCTGGCGTATACGTGTAATAGGTGCGCGAGACAAAAAACGCCACCGCAAAACAACCCAGCCCAAACAGGATTCCCGCCAGATTCACCGTGGACGCCGGATCATGCCGGTACATCGGCGTGATGGCCTGAAAAATAGCCCGATGCAATAGCCCTGCCGCCCAACCCAACACGGCGATGCCCAACAGCCTCCACCCGGCGGCCACCGGCGGTGAGGCCAATGCCAATCCCAACAGGCCCACCGCCGCGCTGGCACAGGCGCAACTCAGTGACCAGCTCAATCCCTTGCGCGCAATGATCAGTGACCCGCTTCGAACCGATGCCACCAATCCCGCAATCAGCGCCACAAAGTACAGCCCGACCGTCAAATAGTCCGACGAAATGTGATGTTGCCACGCCGGCAGGATCGCACCCGGAAACGCCAGCACCAGGCCCGCCACAAAGAAGCCCGCAAGCGCAGGCCTGCTTCCGGCCGAAGCAAGCGAACCTTGCATCGTGGTAGCGGGTAGCGGCGTGACGGTCGCTGGCTGCATGTCGTATTGTCTGAAAGAGCCTGGCCCGAAGAGCCAATCCGTAAGGTTAAAACTGCTCCTCCGGCGCCTCTCCTAGTTTCACTTGCAGGTCCATGGTCTTGCCATTGCGCAACACCCGAACAGTGATCACATCGCCGGGCCGCTTATTTCCAATCGCCCGTGTCACCGCATCCGGTTCTGTCACCGCCTTGCCGTCAATGGAGGTTATCAGATCGCCCCCGATGCCCAAACGCATATTTCCCACGATCACTTCGTCGGTAGGCCCTTTCATGCCGGCACTCGCCGCGGCCGTGCCGCGCCCCACTCCCTGCACCAGCAGCCCGCCGCTCACCGGTAGCTTCAGGGCTTGCGCCAAATCACCGGCGACAAACGCCGTCGAAACGCCCAACCGTGGCCGCCCAAAACTCTTTCCCGTGCGGAAGTCTTCCAGCATCGCCTTCGCCCGGTTGATCGGCATGGCAAACCCAATCCCGATATTTCCGCCGCTCGGAGCCAGAATCGCCGTATTAATGCCAATCACATTCCCCTGCGAATCAAGCAGCGGCCCTCCGCTATTACCTTCATTGATGGCCGCATCGGTCTGAATCAAACCCTCCAGCGTACGATTGTTCTCGCCGCGAATCTCCCGGCCCAGCGAACTCACCACGCCCGTCGTCAGCGTTCCAGCGAAGCCAAACGGATTGCCAATCGCCAAAACCTTCTGCCCCACCTGCAGCGCATCGGAATCACCCAATTTTAGAAACGGCAGCTTCTTCTTGGGCTCAATTTGAATTACCGCCAGATCGTCGGCCGTATCGCGGACCAACACTTTCGCCGTGTAAATGCTCTGATCGGAAAACTTCACTTCGATATTCGAACTGCCGCTGATCACATGATTATTCGTGATGATGCGCCCGTCCGCGCTGATCAAAAAGCCCGATCCCAACGCGCGCGCCGCCACCGGTTGAAAGAAAAAATCCTGCTGGTAAACCGTGCTCGTAATATAGGCGACGCTGTCCTTGGCCGCTTTGTAAATGTCAATATTATTGACCTCGTCCGGCCCCAAGCCAGCCGAGTACGCTACCGGTTCGCTCCACAACGGGCCATCCCAGCGATGGAAAAAACCAGGCCGCGCCGGATTACTAGAAGACGTGAAGTAGACGAAGCCACCCGCCAGAACCACAGCGATGAGCAATATTCGCAGTTTCATATTTGTGTACCAGTTTGTGTTCCAGAATCGTTCAGAAAACGGCTTGCGCGAACCAGATCCGCGTGCAGCCCCCGCACCTTCCGCGCCGTCTCTTCCTTGCTGCCGGAAGTATCGATGACGTAATCGGCGTACTTCATTTTTTCTTCCAGGGGCATCTGCCGGCGGATCCGGTCCAGCACTTCTTCCCGCGTACTGCCATCGCGAGCCATCGCCCGCTCCACCTGCTGTTCCGGCCGGCAAACCGCCAGCACCAGCTTCGCAAAATCGCGATAACTTCCTGTCTCTATTAGTATTGCAGCTTCGTAAACCGCAATGCCAAGGGGTTCGCGCTGGGCCAAATCACCCAGCAGTTGCTTACTCCGCGTCTGCACTGCCGGATGCACCAGCGCGTTCAGCTTCGCCAATCGCCCGGCATCGTGAAACACAATGCGCCCCAACTTTCGCCGGTCGATCACACCTTTGGCATCCACAATTTCCCAACCAAACTCGCGGATCACAGCCTCTGCCACCGCTTGCCCGGGCTGCAACAACTCGCGCCCCAGTTCATCGGCGTGAATGACATGGCATCCCAGCTCTTGCAACGTTTTTCCGACAAACGATTTGCCGCTGGCCAACCCGCCCGTCAGGCCTATAGTCAACATGTCAAACCAACCAGCAGCATGAATTACGCCGACGCAACACTTTGATGCAGTTCCGCCAGCTCCACCGTATTGGCCATCAGCATCGCAATCGTCAGCGGACCCACTCCTCCCGGCACCGGCGTGTACGCACCCGCCACCCGTTCCACATCCAGCGGATGCACATCGCCTACAATCGCCCGCCCTTTGCTGGCAAATTCCTCGCCGCGGCCCAGCCGTGCAGCTTCCGCCGCATCCGTCACCCGATTGATCCCTACATCCACCACCGTCGCGCCCGGTGCAATAAAATCCGCAGTCACAAACGCCGGCTTGCCAATCGCCGCCACCAGAATATCCGCCCGCCGGCACACTTCCGCCAGGCCTTTCGTCCGCGAGTGCGCAATCGTCACCGTCGCGTTTTCGTGCAGCAGCATCAACGCCATCGGCTTGCCTACAATATCGCTGCGCCCCACCACCACCGCGTTCGCGCCCGCCATGGGAATCTTGTACAACTTAAGCAACTCGATAATGCCCGCTGGCGTACAGGCCTTCGGCGCCGGCCGCCCCGCCACCAGATACCCCACATTCACTGGATGAAAACCATCTGCGTCTTTGTCGACGGCAACGGTTTCCAGCACCCGCCGCGTGTCCACGTGTTTCGGCAAAGGCATCTGCACCAGAATGCCGTCAATGTCCTGGCGTGCGTTCAACCCCTCCACCATCGCCACCAACTCTTCCGTCGTCACCGTCTCCGGAGGGCTGATCTTCTCACTGAACATCCCCACTTCCGCGCAAGCTTTAATCTTGCTGCGCACATAAATCTCCGAAGCGGGATCATGCCCCACCAGAATTACCGCCAACCCTGGCGGCCGCTTCAATTTCTGCACCCGCGGCTTCAGCCGGTTCAAAATGTCTGTTTGTACCGTTACACCGTGTAGAATTTTCGCCATTTACAGGTGATTTTAACAGAGGCGTCGCATCGGCCGAATGGTATTCTTGGCTGAACACATCTTTACATCCGATGGCTTCGGCGCGGATTACCGTTCAGCAATACCTCCACACACCGTACGAGTGAGAGCCGTGTTCGGCTAAGCCCTACTTCGTCGCCTCCAAATCACTGGACGACCCCGCGTTCACCACCCGCCCATCGGAAAATTTCACTGTCTTCGCATTCGCCGTCTTCGATCCGTCTTTCGCCAGATACCCGTCCACCGTCAACTGATCCCCCACCTTCAGCGAATCCCGCTTCCAGCCATAGCGAATCAGCGTATTCGGGCTCCCCAATTCCAGTTCCCAATTGGTCACCGTCCCATCCGCCGCTTTCACGTCCAGATAAAACCGCGCATGCGGATTCGTCCATTCCAGCTTGGTCACGGTTCCGCTTACCGACAGCGGCTTGTTCACGTCATACTGCGCCGTAAAGGAATGGTGTGCCAAAACCGGAATCGCGCACACCGCCAGCAGCAAAATTATTCTGCGCATCGTCCTGTCTTCCTTGCGGATTATACTCCGCCCCCATGCATTATGTTTCAAGTGCCAAATGTTGCCGATGTCCACTCGCGCAGGCCGCATCAAATGCAAATGCCAAAATCCGTCTCGTCGCTAGCGGATCAATCAACGCATCGACATGCCCCCTTGCCGCGGCGTAATGCGAATTCAACCATCGTTCATAATCCGCCCGCGTCTGTGCCATCTTGTCTTGCAGTTCCTGCGGCACTGGAGTGCCCGCTGCTTTCAGTTTTTCGATTTCCGGACCATGCACCGCCTGCACCGCCGCATCTCCTTCCATCACAGCAATTCTGGCCGTCGGCCACGCGAACGAAAAATGCGGATCGAAGCCCTGCCCCGCCATGGCGTAATAGCCCGCACCGCTGGCATGATTCAGCGTCAGAATGATCTTCGGGACAGTCGCGCACGCCATGCTTTCCACCATCTCCGCGCCCGCACGAATAATCCCTTCGCTTTCCACTTCAGTTCCCACCATAAAACCGGACACGTCCTGCAGGTACAGCAGCGGCATCCCCAAACGCTCGGCATTTTCCACGAAATAGGCCACCTTGCGCGCACTTTCCGTGTAGACAATTCCACCAATGCGCGGCCCGCCGCTGGTCTTCAGAAACCCGCGCCGGTTGGCAATCAACCCAATCGCCCGCCCATGCAACCGCACCTCGGCGCACAACATCTCCGGAGCGTGCTCCGGTTGAAACTCCAGATAATCACCAGCATCAACGATCCGCGCAATCACTTCTTCCACGTTATACGGCAACCGGTGATCCGCCGGCAATAAATCATACAAGCCTTCCGCCGGTTTAGACGGTGGAACACCTTTCACTAACACCGGTGAACCAGGGAGCTCGCGGATCTTCTGCCGGATCAATTGCAAACACGCCGCATCATTTTTCGCCATGTAATGAGCGACGCCACTCGTGCGTGTGTGCATCGCCGCGCCACCTAAACTTTCCGCGTCAATCTTTTGCCCCACCGCGCCCTTCACCAAATTCGGCCCGCCCAGGCCCATAAAACTGGTACCTTCCACCATGATGATCACGTCCGAGAGCGCCGGCAGATACGCCCCGCCCGCGATGCACATACCCATCACCGCCGCAATCTGCGGAATGCGCAGCTTGCGCCGCATCAAACTGTTGTAGTAGAAAATCCGCGCCGCCCCATACTGCCCCGGGAAGATTCCATCCTGATACGGCAGATTCACGCCGGCTGAATCCACCAGATACACAATCGGCAAACGATTGCGCATGGCGATTTCCTGCGCTCGCAAAATCTTGTGGATCGTCTCCGGCCACCACGCCCCCGCTTTCACGGTGGCATCGTTGGCAACAATCACCGCGTGCCGCCCTTCGATCAACCCGACGCCGGTGACCACCCCGGCTCCCGGCGCCTGCCCCTCATATTTGTCGTGCGCGATCAACAAACCAATTTCCAAAAACAGTGACCCGTGATCGATTAACCCCGCCACCCGCTCCCGCGCCGTCAGCTTCCCATCGCGATGCTGCTTCTCAATCTTCTTGACCCCGCCGCCCAGGCGCAACTGGTCTTCCAACTCGTCCAGTTTCTGAACCAACTGCCGCATGTGGTCAGTGGATGTCATTTACGCGTCACCGTGCGGAACCTGAATCTCATTTTTCATGATTCTATTTTCCGGATGTGGATTGATTTAGTGACAGCACGTCAACGTTTCCCCACCGCAATTGTTCCGCAATGTTATCTCGCGAAGGTAGTTCAGGACGCCGCCTTGGATGACGCCGTATCGCGGTGAACGCGCAGTTCCGGACTTAGCCTCGACTTCGAACACCGCATAATCGCCTTCGGCTTGCTGCTCACAAACGTCTGGAAAATATTTCAGCAAGTACCCGCGCGCATCATTGGCAAATGAATCGAGTGACATGCGTCCATTCTATCTAGCGGCGAAGCGCTATGATGAAGCGACCGAAATTCCAACTCTAATGAAGCACCATCTCACATCATGCTAGGTATCGACCGCCACGCACTTCGCATCGCCTGGACCGTCTTCCTCTTCGTGCTCGCCGTCGCGTTTCTCTACGCCGTTCGCAGCGCTCTCATCACCTTTACCCTTGCGCTCTTTTTGGCCCTGCTGCTCTCACCCTTGGTGACTTTCGTCGATCGCTTCACCCCCGCTAAAGTCCCGCGCTCCGCTGCCCTCGCGCTGGTCTACGCCGTTTTGATCGCCATCGTCGTCGCCACCCTCATCCCCATCGGCTCCGCCATCGCCGACGACGCCCGCATGTTGGCCAACCGCCTTCCCGGCGCCATTCAGGAAAACCCCCTCGCCGCCATCCCGTTACCTACTTGGCTCGAACCCATCCGCGAACGCATCTCCGCCGCCTTGCGCGACCGCCTTGATGAAATTGCCAAAGACGCCCTGCCCCTGGTCGGCAAAGCTGCGGGCGGCCTGCTCACTGGCCTCGGCGCCATCGTCAGCGCTGTCCTCATCCCTATTCTGGCGTTTCTTTTTATTAAGGATGGGCACGAAATGCGCAACAGCATCGTCGCTCTGGCCAGCGAAAATCAGCGCAGCCTCGTCGCCGGCATTTTCACTGACCTTCGTCAGCTTCTCGCCCAATACCTGCGCGCACTGCTCACCATCGCCGTCGTGACGTTCGTTGTTTTTTCCGGATTTCTTGCGCTCACCGGCGCGCCCTACGCAGTTTTATTGGGCGGCCTCGCGGGAGTGCTCGAATTCGTTCCCGCCGTCGGTCCCTTCACCGCCGCCATATCCATCGTAATCGTCGGCCTCTTCAGCGGCTACACTCACTGGCTTGTGTTGGTGATTTTCCTGGTCTTCTACCGCATCGCGCTCGACTACGGTCTGCAGCCAGCGTTGATGAGCACCGGCGTCCAACTCCACCCCCTGCTCGTCGTCTTTGGCGCCCTCGCCGGCGGCGAAATCGCAGGCATCCCGGGAGTCTTCTTCGCAATCCCCGTCATGGCCGCGCTCCGAGTGATCGTCCTCCGCCTCAGCCGCCACCCCAGAGAGCAAACAACTCAGCCATCAAGCTAGCCTTAAGTTTACGCGGCAGTCCCCGCGCGTAATGACGGAAAAACTGCCTATGCCTCAAGCAGTTCTACCGCGTTCAGGCATAAGGATGCACGAACCACGGGCAAACTGTCAAGCCATTTTGAACACGTTCAAGAAACATTGGCCACGTGGATCAGCGCCGCCAGTCTTTTCGCCGCCGTCCGCCGGTAACTGTCCTTTGCCAGCTCTTCCACTTCTCCCCAATCCACCTTTTCCGATCCGGTGGGCCCTCCATCCAAGCGCAGGCCCACCCATCCCCGCGGACCGATATAAGCCGGCAAATAGAATCGCTCCGGCTGCGCGTTCACCAGCATCCGGTTGTCGCCCGGGCCTACCTTGCAGCACAGCGAAATGATCCCGTCTCCATGATGACTGTTCAGGAAGTAAGCGAAAACTTTCTTGTTGACGCGGAAAGTCTGATGATCGCCCTGCACCTCGCGCGTAGTCTCCGGAAGCGCCAGGCAAATCTTGCCAACACGCTCAGCAATGCTATGGATTGATTTCGACATCCAGCTTTACATCCAGCGTCTTCGGTGGCAGGCACATATGATCGTTACAAGCCTGATAACGCAGCTTTCCGGTAATCGTCGCTGGCCCCAGCGCTGCCTTCGCGGCTGCTTTGAAGTGCGTGACAATTTCGAAATCACCCGTGTACACCGAAAGCGGCCCTTGCGAAAAACTGTATTTGTGCATCTCCGGCTTGGGGAAAACCGTGCCCGCCGCCTCAACGCTACCGGGGTTCCAGGTCAGCCTCAGCGGAATCAGGTAATCATCCGACGGCGTGTTGCTGTTGACGTGATAGCCGCCGCGCAACTCTACCTTCAATGCCGAATCCGCCCCGCCGCCAGGCTTTACCACCAGCTTTCGAGGAGGCGTAAAGTTGATGACGTTACCAATCTGCGCCAAACCGATTTCAGCGAACAGCAGCGACGACAAGACGAGCAGCAGAGTCAACGGATGCCTTGGCGTCGTCCAAAAGTTTGAGAATTTCATCCTGATATTCATTCTTTTCCGCCAGCCCGATGTGAATGGCCGCAATGCGTCCCTGGCGGTCCACCATAAATGACGTAGGCAGGGAATCGACGCTTCCGTATTGATCGGAAATCAATTGATTGCCAATCACCACCGGATAATTGATCTTGTGATCGGCCAAGTAGGGCTTCACCGACTTCCAACCGTCGTCGTCCATCGAAACACCCAGGACGGCAAAGTCGCGCTCCTTGAACTTGTCCTGAAACTCGACAAACCACGGGATCTCCACTTTGCATGGACCGCACCAGGTGGCCCAAAAATTCACCAACACGACTTTGCCTTTATAGTCCGCTAGGTTCACCGCGGCACCGCTCGCATCTTTTAAGGTGAAATTCGGCGCGGGCTTGCGTTTATCCGCCGGCTTCAATCCTCCATCGGGATCGCCGGATTCCGAACCCGCAACGGCAGAAGGTTTTGGCGTGCGTTGGCAACTGGCCACAAATAATGCCGCTAAAATCAAAAAACGAAGTGCTAGAAAGTATCGGCTTCTCACAACCTTAAATTATCACTTCCTACACTTTGATGTGAGCCTCGCCCGCTTGCCCCGCAAACCAGACTTTGCGAGCCTTGCGTGCGGCCGAGGCCAGCGTGAATTCGTCATGCTTCGCGAATCCGCAATACAGCCACGCCGCGGTGTCGCAAAAACTCTCACAGACGTAACGCCGCCACGCAGTGGTACGTTGCCGTACATCGCTGGCTTTGATTTTCGCCTTGCGCCACTCCGCGCTCCAGCCCAGCTCACCCTTGCTACGGGAACGAAGCTCGCCGGCCAAAATCATTTCCCAATCTGTACGTTTTTGATTGGACAGCCGCACCCAGACGAAGTGGAACAACTCGTGAACCAAAATGCGTTCGAATTCACCCCGCCCGTCCAATATTGTTTGATCCAGCAAAATCAATCGCCGAGGAATCGACGATGCAGCCGAATGCGCCCTCCCCAGTGAACGATGAACTTCTACGCGAATCGGCTTTCCTTCGAGCGCCGGTAACTTCACTGCTAATTGGATTTCGGCGGAGCAACCGGCATGCCCGGCGAAATCCGCGGCGTGGGCATGAAAAATTTTGGATTCTCCACTGCCGGCTCAAACCGTTTACTGGTACTTTGCATCCATTCGTTCATGTGTTGATTTTTAACTTCCTGGATCACCGGCTCGGAAACTTCGTTCATCGGCGGGATCTTTTTTTCTTCCAAGCGGAAGATGTAGTAGGCCCCCGGTTGCCGCCACGGATCGGACACCTCGCCTTGCTTCATGGCGAAAATCATCCGCTTCAAGGCATCTGGTTGCTGGCTGTCCGCGCCCACGGTGCCGAAATCACCGCCGTTGGTTTTGAACTTGGGATCGTCGGTATATTCCACGGCAAGTTTGGCGAAATCGCCGCCGGCGCGAATCTTCGCCACCACTTCATCCGCTAGTTTACGCGCCGCCTCTTCACTACGCTGCACATTGCCGGAGGCAGACTCGGCCGCCGCACGCGCAATGTCTTCCAGTGATGCGCCAGACTTACCGATGGTGCCCGTGCCTTCCGGCTTAAACACGATGGAGATCACCTTCAGCTTGGCCTGCTGAAAGCGCGCGCCATTGGCGGCGTAATAATTCTTGATGGTGTCAGGATCGGGAATGTAGTTGTTGTGCACGTAGCTAACCATGGCGGAGGCCAAGGCGTTCGCGCGCATCAATTCCAGCTGCTCTTTCACCGGACTCTGTTCGGCCAGTTTCGCTTTTTCCGCTTCATTTGCCAGGTGCCGCATCAAAAAAAGCTGTTGCACCGCCATTTTCGGATTCTGTTCGTACATGCGCGAAAACTCCGGCGGCATGATTTGCAGAGACCGCCGGATTTCGCCGGCAGTCACAGATTGGCCGTCTACCTTGGCCACTACGGCATCATCGGGAACGTTCAGCGGCGAATCGAGCAGAGGCCCTTGAGCATGAACCATGCCTGCGGATAGCGACAAACCAATCCACACGGCCAGGCGGCGGAGTTGCAACATTTTCATAAGCTATTTCAAATTTATCAGGTTCGCGGCTACCATTGGTCTGAGCACCAATAATGACGCAATGGTACCTGGGCATGGATGGTGGCCAATCCAGCACGAAAGCATTGATCGCGGATGACCACGGCCATGTGCGCGGCGCGGGTGAGGCTGGGCCGTGCAATCACGTGGCGACGGAGTTGAGCCAGACACGCTTTCGCGAAGCCGTGCAGAGCTGCTTGCAATCCGCTCTGCAGGTGGCGGGTTTGCCCAGCAACACAAATTTTCACGCGGCTTGTTTAGGCATGAGCGGCGGCCCCGCAGATAAAGAAGCGTTGGCGCGGGAAATCGTGCCGGCAGAAAAACTCCTTGTCACCACCGATGCGCATGTGGCGCTGACCGGCGCAACCGCTGGCAAGCCTGGCGTTGTGGCCATTTCCGGCACCGGATCGATTGCCTATGGCCGCAACGCCGCAGGGAAGTTAGCGCGCGCAGGCGGCTGGGGCTACGTCTTTGGCGATGAAGGCGGCGCGTTCGATCTGGTTCGGCAAGCCGTGCGCGCCGCGCTGCGCAACGAAGAGGGCTGGGGACCGAAGACGCATCTGCGCACCATGTTGTTAGACGCCACCGGCGCAACCAGCATGAACGAACTGTTGCATCGTTTCTATACACCGGAGTATCCGCGGCGCAGGATCGCAGCGTATGCGGAGTTGGTGGATGGATGTGCGCTAAAAGGCGACGCGGTGGCGCAAGATATTCTGAAGGATTCCGCGCATCATCTTGCAACCTGCGTGGCTGCGGTGCGCAGGCAGCTATTTCTCCGAGGCGAGACCGCGCGGGTTTCATTCATCGGCGGCGTCTTTCGCAGCGACATTTTGCGCGAACATTTTCAGCTACTAGTCGAACTGGAAGGCGACGCGCAGGTCTTTTCACCTACCTATGGACCGGCCGCCGGTGCGTTGTTGGAAGCCTACAGGATGGCCGGGGAGCAAGCGGGTACACCTGCAGGTATTCACAATGTTATTCATGTGGATACACTGATTGATTCGCCCCCCGGCATTTAACGATGACCGCAACCACTTCTTCATCGACGATGGCTCCTTTCAAGCGAGTGCCCTTGCCCATGCCCATCCGCTGCCTGGTGGGAGCCGTTTTCTATGGTGTGATGCGCCCGGGCATTGCCGTGGCGAATCATCTGGGGGTTGCGGACCGCCTGATGAGCAACGCGCACCTGCGCCAGCGCGAACAACAAATCAAAAAACCGCCGTTCGGCAATTATGTTCCGAACGAACACGACGTGATTGTGGCCACCTACGCCAAAAGCGGCACCAATTGGATGATGCAGATTGCGCATCAACTGGCGTTTCATGGCAAGGGAGAATTCGAACACGTTCATTGCGTGGTGCCGTGGCCGGACGCCGCGCCGCCGTTGGGCAAGTACTCCATTCCGGTGGAGGACCCTCGTGTTTGGATGGCTTCGCCCGAACAGAAGCGCGTGATCAAGACGCATTTGAATTGGGACTTGATTCCTTATTCCGAAACCGCGCGCTACATTGCGGTGATTCGCGATCCCAAAGATGTTTTCGTTTCCAACTATTTTTTTATGAAAAGCATTATGGGCGTGGCGTGTTTTCCGCGCGACCTTTGGTATCGCCTGTTCATCGGCGGTAACAGTCCGGTGGGCGGGTCGTGGGCCGTAAACGCCGCGGGTTATTGGGAACAACGCCACAAGCCCAACGTGCTGGTGCTTTCGTTCAAGCAAATGAAACAAGACCTGCCAGGCACGGTGAAGAAAGTGGCGGAGTTCATGAACGTCCGGGTATCGCAGACGGTGCTGGATGAAGTGGCCGCCAAATCTTCTTTTGATTACATGAAGAAGATTGACGCGAAGTTTGGCGTTTGGAAAATGTTTCCGTGGGCTCCCACGCCAACCATGATTCGCAAGGGCGGACAGGGCGGGTCATCGGAGTTGCTTTCGCTGGCAGAGCAGCGCGAAATTGATGCGGCATGCCAAGCGGAGCTGAAAGAGCTGAACAGCGATCTTCCGTACACGGAATTCTGTGACCTGGCGAAATGACCATGCGGAAGGGTTTCGTCATTTGGCTTACCGGGATGTCGGGGGCCGGCAAAAGTACCACGGGTCAATTATTGGAACAGCGTTTGCGCGCAGCGGGCGTGACGCAAGTGGAAGTGCTGGATGGCGACGCGGTGCGCACGCAGCTTTGCAAAGGGCTGGGCTATAGCAAAGAAGATCGCGATGAAAATGTCCGGCGGATTGGGTTTGTTTGCGAGTTGCTGGCACGCAACGGAGTAGCGGTGATTGTGGCTGCGATTTCGCCGTATCGCGCGGCGCGCGACGCGGTGCGCGCACGGGTGGAAACATTTATCGAGGTTCATGTGGATTGTTCGCTGGCGGTTCTGGTGGAGCGGGACGTCAAAGGCCTGTACAAAAAAGCGCTATCCGGCGAGATTGCGCATTTCACTGGCGTTTCCGATCCGTATGAGGCGCCGCTGGCGGCGGAGGTGGTGATTGATTCGGCCAGCGAAAGCCCCGAGGAAAGCTTGGACAAGATTTGGAGCGCATTAACGGGGAGAGGTTTGGTGCTAAAAGGTTTGGCGCCCAATTACCGGCCTGCGCCGCTGATTGATTTGCATTCGCACACCAACGAGTCTGACGGAACCTTTTCGCCGGCGGAACTGATTGCCGAAGCGCAACGGGTTGGCGTGCGGACCCTGGCGATTACCGATCACGATACGTTTGCCGGGTACGATCAGGCCGTGCAGTTTTCCATGGAGGCTGGCGTTCATTTGATTTGCGGTATTGAGCTGTCGACCAAATGGAACGGGACGTCAGTGCATTTGCTGGGCTATTTTTTCGATCAGACCAAAATGACCGGGTTCCGCAAATGGATTTTGGAGTTACAAACGTCGCGGAAGGATCGTAACCGGCGATTGATTGAGCGGCTGCGCGAGGTCGGCGTGAACATCACGATGGAAGAAGTAGATGCGCGCGGCCGCGGCATGACTGGGCGGCCCCATTTCGCGCGGGTGTTGATGGACAAGGGCTACGTAAGCAGCATTCAGCAGGCTTTTGATGTTTATCTTGCCGATTCCGGCAAAGCTTACGTGGATCGCATGGAGCCACCGTTTGCCGAAGCCGTGCGCATGATCCGCGACGCAGGCGGCATTACATCCATTGCGCATCCGGTGCGTTGGAATGGCGATTTCGCCGGGGCGCTGCCGGCGCTTTGCAAAACGGGGCTGCATGCGATTGAGGCGTATCACAGCGATCACAGTTCGGAACAAAGAGAGCATTTTTTGTTTTTGGCGAAACAACACGGCCTGCGCGTCACCGGTGGTTCGGACTTTCATGGCGCGGTGAAACCCGGCATTCAACTGGGTACGGGGCGGGAGGAGAATGTTTGCGTGCCGGCCGAGGTATTGCTCGCCTTCCCGCAAGGTTAGGCGTCCGATCTGAAAACGTGCACACGGCGTCTTGTTTTGGTATATTAGCCCGCATGACACATAAAACCATTGCACGCGTTTCCGCCGCAGCGTTGTTTCTGCTGCTGGCATGGGCAGCCTACACGCAAAACCAACCGCCGAAGCTGGCACTGAAGGCCGTGGCCGCTAACCTTTATATGATTGAAGGCGACGGCGGCAATGTCGCGGTCTATGTGACCGGCGACGGCGTAGTGCTGGTGGACGACAAATTCGAACAGGATCACGACGCCATTGTGGATGCGGTTCGCGCAGTGACCACGCAGCCCATTAAGTACGTGATCAACACGCACTATCATGCCGATCATAGCGGCGGCAATCAGCGGATGTCCACCATGAATCTGCAGATTATTTCCACCGCGCAATCGCGCATTAATATTCAGAAGAGAATCCAAAGCAACGCGCCGCCGAACGTGCAACCGGCGAATCTGGTGTTTACCGATCAGCAGTCGGTGTTTGTGGGCGGCAAAGAGATCCGCGCGAAATATTTTGGCCGCGGCCACACCAATGGGGACGCGTTCGTTTATTTCCCGGCCGTGCGTGTGCTACACACCGGCGATAATATGGCTGGCACCAATCCTTTGGTTGATTATCCCGGCGGCGGCAGTGTGGTGGAGTGGACCAACACGCTGGACAAAGTGATGAAGGAATGGGATTTCGACACCGTGATTCCGGGCCACGGCAACGTGACCAACAAAGCTGGCCTGCAGACGTATCGCGATGATGTTGCCAAACTGCGCACCGACGTGAGCGCGATGGTGAAAGGCGGCAAGTCGCAAGCCGACGTGGCCAAGTTCATGGAAGACAATTACAAGTGGGCTCCTAATAGTCTGCAGCAGCAGTGGAGCGTTCCGGGCTTCATGACGGAACTGAAGTAGAACAAAAACCAGATAGAACGTTTAGAACGGTGGATGGCCTTTTTGGCGTCCGCCGTTTTTTTGTGATCGTGGTCGCCCGTTGCCAGCGATACCAGGGCAGGGGGGCTCCGGCCAGACCGGAGACTCACCGACTGAAGCCGGTGCGACTTCTTGAATTTACAACTCCTGCCTCCGGTCTGGCGACCGGAGCTACCGCATTGTTGCCGGACAAACACTCACGCACCGCATCGTACTAGTACTTGAAATAGCCCCAAAGTACCGTTGGGGGCGCGATTGTCATTTGCCTGGTCACAGATGAGTGTTAGCGTTGACACGTAGTGTAGTGCGTCACACAGATTGAACCTTATCAAGAGTGCGGCGAGCCGGGGTGACTTTTTCGAGGATGTCGGAGGCTTTGGCAGTCCAGATGAAGGGTTTGGGATCGAGATTGTGCTGGGCGATATAGGTTTGGATCGCGGCAATGAGTTCGG
>JANXYJ010000037.1 GCA_025350105.1 Terriglobia bacterium
CAGCGCCCTTACCGAATGGATGACCGGCAAGACCTTGGATGAACTCTCCACGCTGAGTTCGACAATGATCGAAGATGCCATCGGCGGTTTGGAGCCAGCCTCCAAACACGCGGCCGTTTTGTGTGTGGATGCAGCGGCGGAACTGCGCAAGCGGCTTTAAGCTACGTTTCCAAGCTCCGCCACAGATACCAACTGGCAACCGAACAATACGGCCGCCACGGAGCCGCAATTTTCTCCATCTCCGCCGGCTTGGGCAATTCTGGCAACGCGTAAGCCTTCTTTATGGCCACGCGCACGCCCAGGTCTCCGACCGGCAAAATATCAGGCCGCCGCAGGGCGAACATCAGGAACATGTGCGCCGTCCAAACTCCAATGCCCTTCACCTGCGTCAATTGGCGGATCACCTCGTCGTCGCTCAGGGCCGGCAGGCTTTCGAACTGTACCAACCCATCGCGAGTCGCCCGCGCCAGTTCACGAATATACGTCGTCTTGCCTTGTGACAAGCCAACGGACCGCATCTTTTGCGGCCGCAATTTCAGGATCGTCTCCGGTGTGACCGACCTGTCGGTGAGCGCGCCTTCCAGGCGAGTAAAGATGCTCAGCGCCGCTTTGCCGTGCAACTGCTGGTACACAATGGATCGCACCAATGCCTGAAACGTGGGTTCCCTGTACTCCATCTTGTAGGCGCCGGTACGCTGCATAATGGCAGCCAGCGTCGCATCGGCTTGTTTTAGGTGTTGGATGGCCTTTGTCATTGGCTAATATTCAGGGGCGTTTAATAGTAACCTGCTTGTTGCCGGGGGCATCTTACACTGTAAGTATGCAACGGATTGCTGTACTGGTTTCGCTCCTCGCCGGTTCGCTGGTTTTTGCCCAGAGACCAGCGCCTGTTCCAGCGCCCCCACCCGAACCGGCGCAAGACAAGGACACCATCCGGGTCGACGTCAACCTGGTGAACATTCTGTCCAGCGTCCGCACCAAGAACGGTGCGCTGGTCGGCAATCTCGAAAAAGGCGATTTCAAGATCTTCGAGGACGGTAAGGAACAGACCATCAAGTCCTTCACCCGTGAAACCGATTTGCCGCTTACCATTGGCCTTTTGGTGGACACCAGCCGCAGCCAGGAACGTTTGATCGACGTGGAGCAGCGTGCCGCCTCGCAATTTTTCTCCAAGGTGCTGCGCCCCAAAGACGAAGCGTTTCTGATGCAGTTCGGTGCCGAGGCGGAATTATTGCAGGATTCCACCAACTCTGTTCGCCTCCTGCAAAAAGGTTTGAAGGACCTGCGGCTCAGTGCTCCTACGGTGGGTTTTCATCCTGGTCCTGTGCCCCAACAGAACCAGGCGGGAACCATTTTGTACGACGCCGTTTACTTGGCCGCCAACGAAAAACTGAAGCCGGACGTGGGCCGCAAAGTGATCGTGTTGATTACCGACGGCGACGATCAAGGCAGCAAGACGTCCATTGCCAAATCTATTGAAGCAGCGCAAAAGGCTGACACGGTTATCTATAGCATCTATTACGTGGATCGCGGAATGTACAACAACGGAAGCATTATGATCAATGTCGGTGGCGCCGGCGAAGGTCCCCTGCGCCGCATGTCTTCCGAGACCGGCGGCCGTGTGTTTCAAGTGGACCGCGGCCATTCCCTAGACGAGATTTTCAACGAGATTCAGGACGAAATGCGTTCGCAGTATTCGCTTATCTATCAGCCGCCGAACCCTCTGCGCGACGGCAGCTTCCACAAGGTGGAAATCAAACTGGCCAACAAAGACCTGCGTGTGCAAGCCCGCAAAGGCTACTATGCGATTGAGCCTGAGAACTGAAACGCGGTCTGCTCAATACGGCGCTTGCTGACGCTCGCGGGCTGGTGTTTGTATTAGGCATACAGCCAGCCCGGATAGCGCTCCCGCATCGGTCCCACTTTTTTAGCGACGGCATAAATCCCTTCACCGCGATGCTCACGGGGAAGCATGTATTTGTCCAACACGTGCTCCACCCAGGCGTGCTCCGGTTTCATCTTTTCACGAAACGGACCCGTTTCCATGCGCACTACTTCGAAGCCTGAGTTCTCCAGGAGCAGCCGGATTTCGTCCGGCGTGTACTCGCGCGCATGCCGCGAATCTGCGACAGAAACGGCCGCCGGCTTTATGTAGGCGGGAAACAACATCGGATGATGACCCTGCAACACCGCGGCAACCGATCGCATCGCTGCAATATTGGGCGTGGTCAACACCAAATGCCCGCCGGGCCGCAGAATGCGATGAATCTGGTCCATCATATGCATCGGATCGTGATTCAAATGCTCCAGCAACTCGCAACACAACACGGTAAGAAAGTGTGCGCTGGGGTAGGGAAAGAAATCCTTTTCAGCGTCAAAGTGATCGATGCGGCACTCAAACGTTCCTCCATCCGGTAGATTGGCCGTGCGGGTTTCGCTCTTTCCAAGAGGACCCAAATAGCTCCCACGCACAACCCCATAACCGAGGCGTGTGTGCAATGCCGGAGTGATCTGCATGTACGCGCCGATTTCCAAAATCCAGTCTTTCTCCGTCCCCGGAGGCGTCATCGCCAACGTCATCTCCAACCGCGAACGATGCACATCAATGTAATCCTTACTCTCGGTACTCGGCGCGCTAAACCAATCTCCTTTAAAATGTTTCAAGAACTCGACATACCGTTCGGCCACGATGGGCCACGAACATTCGCGCTTGGCCCACACCCGCGCGCGTTCACCCATCGCGCGGGCCACCGCTGGCCGCTCCATCAGTAAGCGCATATATTCCAGAAGGTATTCGTCCTCGTCGGTATCGACGGCCACCTTCAGGCAAATGTCATCCGGCAATTCAAGGAACGACCCAATATCGGAAACAATCGCGGCTTTTCCCATGCCGAAAGCCCGCAGCAACGTCCCCGAACTTTCACCCACCGTGGGATAACGCAAATTCAAAATCCCGTCGCAGGCCGCCATGTATCCGTTGAAATCGTCCATCGGAGCAAAGACGATGTGGCGCGCTTCCGGCGGCAACTCCAGCGGCAGTTCCGGATGCCGCTCACCCACCAGAATCAACCGGGCATTGGGATGATCGGGCAACAGCCGCCGGAAAGCCCGCAGCACTTCCCGAATGCGCTTATACGGTTTCAAATAACCGAAAACGCCGAACAGAAAGTTCTCGCCGGTTAGTCCCAACTTGCCGCGGAACTGTGTGCGTAGAGCTTCAACCTGGTGAAGCCACGCCCCATGCGGAATACGCGCAATCGGCGCGCTGAATCCATGCGCACGGACAATTCGCGCCACATACTGGCTATGCACAATCGCAGCCCTCGAACGCTGCAGAATCGTATGCAACAGCGGAATACGATAGTCTGGATGCTCCGTCCGCTCCCCGCCATTCAAGGCCACTTCGCGCCAATAGGCCTCGGCATCGCCGCGCTGCAAAGTCGAATCCGTAATCAGATAGTGCAGATTGGCCTCATGCAGCACCACCACGCCCGGATGCAGCAGCGCCATCTGGTAGACAAAATCGTGTTCCGGGTTGTTGCCCAATTGATACACAATCGCATCGAAGGCACCCGGATCAAAGTCATGGGGCCTTTTAGAAAAAGTGACGACCTCGGCAAGCTCACGCATGGGCGTGAGTAGCGCCGCCGAATAATCGGCGATACCGCTTTTAGCGGGCGGAAGAGGAGAGAAGAACGCGATCCGCATCCAAATCGTTTCTGAAGCGCAAATCGTTTGCAAAGCGCGCCGCGCCGCCGGCCACTTCGTAATAGACGTTCAGCGTCAGCGCGGCCGACCGTTGCCAACTGAATTGCCGCGCCCGCGCCAGGCCACGGCGCTCCAAGCTGGTTCGTACGCTGGCGTCGCGCAAAACTTTGGCCATCGCCCGCGCCATCTGGGGCGGGGAAGCCGGATCGAACAAAACGCCGGCGCCGCCGGCCACTTCAGGCATGGCAGTCGTATTCGAACACGCCACCGCGCGTCCGCATGCCATGGCTTCCAATAGCGGGAGTCCGAATCCTTCATAGAAAGAAGGAAACACAAATAAATCGCACGCGCTGTAAAACTGAACCAGATCGGCGTCGTCCACAAACCCGGTGAAGTGAATCCGTTCACGCCAGCGGCTGCGCGCCACGGCTCGCCGCAACCCGGCGCCCGAACCTTTGTCCTTGCCAACGAACACAAGCTGATGCGCCAGCTGCGGATGCGCCCCCAGCAGCGCCTCAAACGCTGCCAATAATCCCAGATGATTCTTGCGCGGTTGCAGATCGCCCACGGTTAGAATGAGCGGCCCCGCAATGCCGTATTTTTCCCGCACCGTGTGCTGCGCATCGGTTCGAACCAGGGGACAGAACGCATCGGAGACCGCATTGGGAATGGTCACGACTTTTTCCGGCGCAATCGCATACTGCCGCAGAATCGCCCGCCGCGAAAACTCACTCACCGTTATTACCCTGGCGGCTTTGCGCACCGTCCGCCCCACCGTCTGCTTCAACTGAAACGCGCGCAGTGGCGTGAAGAAATCGGGCCGTTCCAAAAAACTCACGTCGTGAACCGTGGCCACAATCGCG
This sequence comes from Terriglobia bacterium, assembly GCA_025350105.1. GTDB lineage: Bacteria > Acidobacteriota > Terriglobia > Bryobacterales > Bryobacteraceae > Palsa-187. Next base: position 4,572 of record JANXYJ010000037.1, read on the forward strand.
GCTTGGGTCCCGGGCGGCGCGGTATATTGCACATGCAAGAGATCCGGCGCATGCTGACGCAGTTGACGCGGCAAGTCCAGCGCCAGCCGCACAAATGGATTCGCCGAGACCCGGGGTGCCTGAAACGATTGGGGCACTTGTTCGGCCGCAGCCTTGCTGGAGACGTAGGCCGTAAAATCATTGTTCCGATCGAGTGCGGCAAACTGTTCCAGCAAATTGCGGATGTAGACCTCGTTGCCTGTCTGGCGGAGTCCAATCGCGTGTGCATCAACGGCAAATCGCATGGTCAGTTTAGGCTTGCTTCAGCGTTTTGCCATCGCAAAATAGATCACTACGGCGATCGCCACTACAATTAATCCTACCAGTCCTAAAATCAACGGCAGGTTCGAAGCGCCAGCGCCGGGGCTATTTCCAACCGGCACAATATTTCCCCCGGGTGCTGCAACGTCAGGGGTGGCCATCTGTGGCGGGGTTACCGTTACAGGCGGAAACGTGTCCATGGGTATTCGAACCGCCTGGGGTATTCGAACCGCCTGGGGTATGGGAACCGCCGGCGCCTGCGTGGGTGGAAGCTGAACTTGCGGCATTTGCATCTGCGGAACTTGCACCTCCGGCAGTTGCACGGGCGGTAGTTGCGTTGGTCCCGCATGGCTCCCGGGCGAGGAGCCTACCGGCGGAACGGAGCTATGAACTGCTCCCCCCGCTTGGCCCAGCGTCAACTCCGCCGGAGCCGAAAACATTCGCGTATATTCCCCGGGTCCATTTGCAGCGGGCGGCATTGCTGCGGACGGCGTGGTTGCGGAAGGCGTGGTTGACGGCGAGATGGGAGACAACGGCTCCGCAGGCGCCAGGGGTGCAGGTGACGCAAACGCTTGCGTCGCGCTGCCGGTACTGATCCCGCCAGTCGGCGCCGGGCCCGGCACTGCCGAGCTCATCAGGCCTGCCAGATTCGTCCCCGATAGATCCGGGTTTGCCGGACCCGCCTGAATCCCATCGCGCAGGGCAGCCAAGTCTGTTTGTCCAAACATGCGCGTGAATTCTCCCGCCTTGTCGCCAGGCGGCGCTGGTGGGACTGACGGAAGCGTCACCGGTAGCTCTACGCTTTGGCTCCCATGCTTCTGCATTGCTGGAGTTTGCCCTGCTGGAGTTTGCCCTGCTGGGGTTTGAAAGAAGCTTGTAAACTCACCCGGACTTGCTGGTGTAGTGGGACCCGCCTGCGGAACGGGCAACACGGGCTCAACAGGCGCGCTCGCTTGTGGTGCATTAACCGGTGGGTTTACGGGCGGACTAGCGAGGGGATTTACAGACGATGGCCTCACTGGCTCCGGTCCGCGCTGAAACATCCGCGTAAACTCGCCCTGGGCCGATGCCAGCTTTGCCGCCGGTGGCGGTGGCGGACTCGACGATTGGAACATGCGGGTAAATTCGCCTGGCTCGCCTGCTTTTCGGGGCGCTGGGGCTGGGTTACGCGCATTGCGCGGCGATTCCGCAGGTGACGTCGGCGTAACCGATGCCGATTGAAACATTCGCGTGAACTCGCCCGCTGGTTTCTCAATCGCGGGTTTTGCCGCGGGGATGTTTTGTGGCGGCGCCTGGAACATTTGCGTGAATTCCGAGGGACCCGCGCCTGACACCGTTTCCGCAACGGCCTTTACAGGTGTTTCGGAAACTGTGTCCGCAATTACTTCGGCAACCGCGGCGTGCAAACCAGTAGGAGCCGGAATCTCGACGGTTGCCAGCAGGTGGCTGGCGTCAGCAACCCCAACTTGTCCGGCCTGGACTGGATTACCGTGTACCGGAGTGTCGTGTACCGGAGTAGGATGAACCTGTGCCGCCGGAATCTTCCATGCGCCCGCCGCGCCTAAGTCCGACGACGCTGGTGCGCTGCCACTTGCTGGTGGTGCTGGCTCCTCCGCTGGCTTTGCTTTGGTTGCCGAAAGTAGCCAGTCCTGCAGACTTTTGTGATCCAGCAGCCGGTCGGTAACCAGGTATGGCGTGCCTTCGTTGTTGCCCCGGTGCAAAACCCTGCGGGCTTCTTCCTCCGGTAACCGGTCCACCGCCTTTAACAAAGCGGCCTGAAGCGGCGCCTTCTGTGACACAAACAAGTGCACCCGCACCGGACGTCCCGTGGCAATCTCCTTTGCCTCGAACGTCTTCACCCCGTCATCTTTCACCAGATCCAGGAGCTCAAACTGCTCGTAAAAATCCACAAACCTATTATTGCGCGTTTTATGACCCATTCCAGAGCCCAATCCCGGCCGCTTGCTCTTGGGCGGGTAGTTGAGGATACTCGAGAGTATTCTTCTTAGAGTTAGCAAAGGAACGCTATGCTTCAATCTATCGCCATCGGTTTCTTTGGATGCGCAATCGCCTTCGCCGCCGGCACAACGCCGGTCACTTTCAACAAAGACGTTTTGCCCGTCCTGCAAAAGAACTGCCAGACCTGCCACCGCCCGGGTCAGGTCGCGCCCATGTCGTTTCTCACCTATCAAAGTACCCGCGCGTGGGCCAAAGCCATGAAGGTAGCCGTAGCTTCTCGAAAGATGCCGCCCTGGAACGCCGATCCTCATTTCGGGCCGTATCTAAATGACCGATCCCTGAAGCAAGCTGAGATTGACATCATCTCCCAATGGGCCGATAACGGCGCCCCCGAGGGCGACGCGAAGGACGCCCCGCCGGCCGCCACATTTGCCGAAGGCTGGATGATCCAGCCCGACGTTGTCATCGACGGTCCCGTCACCAAAGTCCCGGCGCATCCCAAGAACGACGTGATTGAATGGAGCACCGTCATCATCCCCACGGGCTTCACGAAGGACACTTGGGTTACTTCCATCCAAATCAAACCAGAGTTTCCAGAGGTCACCCATCACATTTGCACCGGCTATGTTCCGCATCAAGCGGGCGTGAAATACGGTCTGGCGGTTTGGCTCGATCGTCCTCGCGACGAAGAAGGCTCGGCAATTCCTGAAAAAGGCGCCACGTTTGCCACGTTGCCCCAGGAAGTGAACCGCATGGATGCCGATTCCGCGGCGGTTATGCGTGAAAGCGGGCTCCCTGGTGGCGGCGCCCAGGATTGCTATCTTCCGGGCAACCTGGCCGCGGACTACCGTCCGCTGAACGCCGCGAAATTGATCCGCGCCGGTTCCGACATCGTGTTCGTGGTTCACTACACCCCCAACGGAACCGAGTTCACTGACCACGCCAAGATCGCCTTTACCGTTGCCAAGGAACCGCCGCAGCGCCGCTATGTTTCTTTGTTGATTTCTTCACCGCTCGATCCCAAGCAGTTCGCCATTCCGCCCAACGACGCCAATTGGAAAGCGCCGCCTGCCGAAGCAACCTTCCAGCAGGACGCCGAACTGGTGTACATGATGCCCCATATGCACGTCCGCGGCAAAGATCAAACCTGGACCCTCGAATTCCCCGACGGCCGCAAGCAAGTTGTCCTTAGCGTTCCTCGTTATGACTTCAACTGGCAACTGGGCTACGAAAGTTCCATTCGCGTCCCCAAAGGGACGAAGCTGCGTGTCGACGCGCACTTTGACAATTCGCCCAACAATAAATTCAACCCCAATCCTAATAAAACTGTCTACTACGGCCAAATGACCTGGGAAGAAATGATGTCGCCTTTCTTCGGTATTGTTGTGAAGAATGACCCTTCGCTCAGAACCGAGGCCGACGAACGCAAACTCATCTCCACGCCGATCGTAATCGGTAGGGGCGGAGGTTAAAGTCGGCTCTGGTGGGCGCGTTGTACCCTTGATCTAATGGAGCCCAACATCCCGGAAGAGCAACCAACGCAAACGCCGAACACCAAGTCCTGTGAAACCCGGGTCCGCGTTCGCTACGCCGAAACCGACCAGATGGGCGTGGTCTATTACGCCAACTATCTGGTTTGGATGGAACTCGCGCGCACCGATTATTGCCGCGCCATGGGGATTCGATATCGCGACATGGAAGTCGACGATGGCATTCTCATTGTCGTCTCCGAAGCGAATTGCCAGTACCGCCGTCCCGCCCGTTATGACGACGAAGTCATTGTTACCACTTGGATCTCTGAAGCCAGCACCCGAGGCATGCGCGTGGACTACGACATGCACGAAGCCGTCAGCGGAGGCCGCATCGCCAAAGGCTATACCAAACACGTCTTCTGCGGCCGCGACGTCAGGCCCATGCGCCTGCCGGAGAAGTATTGGGCGGTGTTTGGGATTGAAGAGAAAACCGCGATAAAATCAAATTTAGTTTCGGGAGGTGCTTCTGATGGACGGGTTGCAGGCTGAACACATGCTCAAAAAGGCCGGGTATGTGTATAACTATGAACGGGAAATGTATCTCAATCGGAACGCCAGGAAGGCTTTTAGCATTAATTTCATCGAGGAAAAACCGGAGAACGAAATCGTTCGGGCGTTAAATGAAACCGCTACCAGTGCTGGTTGGCGGTTTTACTTTACGACGGGAGCGCCGTCACCTTCGATGCAGCAAGAGCTTGAAAAAGTTCTGCGCTAATGCCTCTCCGCACTGTTGAAGACCGGCTGCGCGAACAGTACTTCGATCTGTTGCCCGAAATACGCCGCATCGTTGACGAGATCGATGCTAGGGTTCGTTATGCTCTGCTTCCTATTTCGCAAAACCTTTCCGGACATGAACGCCTGGTTGTGAATTCAAGAATTAAATCCTGCGAAAGCTCAATCGACAAACTGCGCCGTCAACAACATGAAGGCGGCACGTTCGATCCAAGTGCGATCGATGACTATACTCTACTGGCGCTAAAAGATTTGGCAGCCGTTCGCATAATGGCCTTTCCCCGTACACGAATCACCGAGATTGAACATGTATTGCGTGGGCAAATTCTCAAATCTTGGGCCCCTGAACCTTTTCGTGAAGGCCCCGCCGTAGGTTTCAAATTCGTCGGAACGTGTTCCCCAAACAGTGCGGTGCGGGCAGAATACCAAATCGTGCCTCTGCTTACCGGTCTCTTCTGGGAGGTTGAACATGCAGCAATCTATAAGCCAGCAGTTGTGCTGCGCGGAACAACGACTACCCCGACAATGAAGAGGAAGGCCAATGAAGTATTGCTCGCCCTGCAGGAATTCGAGGCCGCGTTTGTTCACGTACTCAAAGAACGGGAAGGGCCACCGTAGCATTAGTACCAATATCTAAAGGCAATAAACAACTATGAGCACTCTTTCCATCCGCGATCTCGACCTGAACGGCAAGCGCGTTTTCATGCGCGTCGATTTCAATGTGCCGCTGGCCCCTGGCGGCAAAGAAATTACCAGCGACAAGAGAATCAAAGCTTCGCTCCCCAGCATTCAATACGCGCTGGATCACGGCGCTGCGCTGATACTCGCCAGCCACCTGGGCCGACCGAAGGGCAAGCCAAATGCCGAAATGAGCTTGGCTCCCGTTGCCGTGCGTCTCGCCGAATTGCTGAAGAAGCCAGTGGCGATGGCCCCCGATTGCGTTGGCCCACAAGTGCAAGCCCTGCTCCCCAAGCCCGGCGAAGTGCTGCTGCTAGAAAACCTGCGCTTTCACGCCGAAGAAGAAAAGAACGATCCCGAATTCTCCAAACAACTCGCGGCGCTGTGCGATGTTTATGTGAACGACGCTTTCGGCACAGCCCATCGCGCCCACGCATCCACGGTAGGAATGATTGCGTACGTCAAACAGGCCGCCGCCGGCCTGCTAATGGACAAAGAGCTCGAATACCTGAACAAAGTCACCAAGAATCCCGCGCATCCATGCATCGCGATTCTAGGCGGCGCCAAAGTGTCCGACAAGATCGAGGTCATTCAAAACCTAATGAAAGTGGTGGACCGCCTGTTGATCGGCGGAGCCATGGCCTACACGTTCCTCCGTGCCCGCGGCGAAAGCACCGGTAAGTCCCTCGTCGAGGAAGATAAGCTTGATCTGGCCCGCGCACTCATGGCCGCCAGCGGCGACAAACTCATGCTGCCCGTCGATCACGTCGTGGCCGCCGAGTTTAAAGCCGGAGCCGAAAACGAAGTCGTGGACATTGTTCCCGACGGCAAAATGGGATTGGATATCGGGCCCAAAACGATCGAAAACTTTTCGAAAGTCATTGCCGGCGCCAAAACCATCATCTGGAATGGACCCATGGGGGTTTTCGAAATGCCTCCCTTCGATAAAGGCACGGTCGCCCTTGCCCACGCCGTTGCGGCATCGGGAGCCGTCAGCCTGGTCGGCGGCGGTGATTCCGAAAAGGCTATCAAGAGCGCCGGAGTCGCCGACAAAATCTCCCACATCTCCACCGGAGGCGGCGCCTCGCTGGAGTTTCTGGGCGGAACTGAGTTGCCGGGCGTTCAGGCGCTGGAGCGGTAATAACGAATCTGGATACCGATCAAGTAAAGCAAACACGGTTGTGAGAAAATGTACCCGCCACCATGCGCAACTTTCTATTTCTGACACTTGCCGTTTCTGCTTTTGCCCAGAACAAATCCGATTGGCCGCTGTACAACGGTGACTTCGCCGCCACGCGTTTTTCCGCGCTTACTGAGGTCAACAAGACAAACGTTGCAGGCCTTCGCAGACTCTGCACTTACGACACCGGCGAAAATGTGGCGTTTCAAACCGGGCCCATCGTCGTGCAGGGCACGATGTACTTCACAACGCAGGCCACCACTTATGCCATCAATACCGCCGACTGCTCGTTGAAATGGAAGCAGACCCGTCCCAACAGTGCCGGTGGTTTAGGAGTGAATCGCGGCATTGCATTTGCGGACGGCAAACTGTTCCGCGGCACGGGCGATGCGCACGTCATTGGCATGGACGCGGCCACCGGCGCAACTGTTTGGGACACGCCCATCGGCGACCGCGACAAAGGCGAATCGGTTCCCCTTGCTCCCATCGCCTGGAAGGGCATGGTGTTCGCGGGCAACGCTGGCGGGGACAACTTCGGCGTCACCGGCCGCGTGTACGGACTGAATGCGGGCGACGGTAAGGAGGTCTGGCACTTCAATATTGCCGCCGACTCTGGCGCTGCCGGGGCCACCTGGAAGAACATCAGCAAAGATAACCCGGCAACCGGCGGCGCGACCTGGACCAGCTACAGCCTGGATCCTGACGCCGGCGTCCTGTGGGTTTCCAGCGGCAACGTCGCGCCGGATTTCTTACTCGCCTTGCATCCGGGCGACAATCTCTACACTACTTCCGTCATTGCTCTCGATGCCAAAACCGGCAAACTGCTGCGTTTCGTCCAGCCGGTAAAAAAAGACTTTCACGATTGGGACATGACCGCACCGCCCGCGCTGATCCGTACAAAAGCGGGGCGCTCCATTGCGGCGGCCGCCGGCAAAGACGGCATTCTTTATGGGATTGATCGCAGTGCGGTAAGCGCGGGCAAATCCAGTGATGCTCAGTTGAAGATCCACTACGCCACGCCCGTAACCACGCGGGAAAACGTCAACGCACCGTTCACCACAACTGCGGACACGCATTTTTGTCCCGGCGTGCAAGGTGGCGTCGAATGGAACGGACCGGGCTTCAGTCCGCAGTCCAACCTGTTGTTCGTCAATGCCGTGGATTGGTGTTTCTCGGTGAAAATTGCTGACGCCGGTACCGTGAAGGGCGCGCCCGGTAAATCCTGGTCTGGTTCCGGTGATGCCGCGCACGCTTTCGGAACCCCCGATCCCAAAGAGAAGATGGGCGGATGGCTGACCGCCGTCGATGCCGATAGCGGTAAGGTTCGTTGGAAGTACAAATCAAGCCTACCGATGGTGGCCGGGGTGACTCCCACCGCCGGAGGGCTGGTGTTTACAGGTGAACTGAACGGCAATGTTTTGGCGCTGGATGGCGAGAGTGGGAAAGTGCTGTGGCAGGACGCGACCGGATCTGCCGTGGCCGGCGGCGTGATCACCTTTGAACAAAACGGACATCAACGCATTGGGGTAGCGGCTGGCATGCGTTCTCCCATATGGCCGGTTCCGCAAACCACCGGCCGCGTGATGGTCTATGGGTTGCCTTGATGGGTTGCCTTGAAGGGTTGCCTTGAACCCGGCAGATTGCGGGTAAGATAGTGATTCAGCCAACTTCTCAGAAACAGGGGAATCCAATCGTGATGAAATCTTTTCAAACTTGCGCGGTCCTGACGATGCTGCTGCCCGGCACCGCGGCGTTTGCTCAAACGCCCGCGCCCTTCGTGCCCGTAACCGACCAGATGCTGCAGAATCCTGATCCCAACGATTGGCTAATGTGGCGGCGCACGTTAAACAGTTGGGGCTATAGTCCGCTAAAGCAAATCGATAGGAAAAACGTGGGCCGTCTGCGGATGCTGTGGACCCGCGGCTTAGGTCCCGGTGTTCAGGAGGGCACTCCACTGGTTCACAACGGCGTGCTTTACATGCCGAATCCCAGTGATTTGCTGCAGGCTCTCGACGGCGCAACCGGCCGCTTGCTCTGGGAATATAAGCGTCCACTGCCCGAAGACATCGGCAAGCATATTCCGTTCCCGGCCATCAATCGCAACGTGGCGATTTACGGCAGCAATATTATCGACACCAGTGCCGACGATTTCGTCACAGCCGTGGATGCCACCACTGGCAAGCCTGCTTGGGAAAACCGCATTCTGGACTATCGCGAACTGGCCGCCCAGGAAACCGCGGGGCCGATCATCGCGGACGGCAAAATCATTTCCACGCGCGGTTGTGAGCCGAAATCGGGCCCTGATGCCTGCGTGATCACCGCGCACGATGCCAAGACCGGCAAGGAACTGTGGCGCCGCCGCACCATTCCGAAACCGGGCGAGCCGGGCGACGAGAGCTGGGGCGGGGTTGCAGATGACAAGCGCTGGCACGTGGGCGCGTGGATGGTGCCCAGTTATGATCCGGAACTGAAACTGCTGTTCATCGGGACGTCGGTTACTTCGCCTGCGCCTAAATTCATGTTGGCCGGCAATGACAAGAAGTATCTGTATCACAACTGCACGTTAGCCATTGATGCGGAGACCGGCAAGATTGTTTGGTATTACCAGCACGTCGTCGATCATTGGGATTTCGATCATCCCTTTGAACGCTTATTGGTGGATACGGCCGTCGCGCCCGACGCCAGCCAGGTGACCTGGATCAATCCGCGAATTCGTGCTGGTGAAGTACGCAAAGTGGTAACAGGCATTCCTGGCAAGACTGGCATCATCTACACACTGGACCGGAAGACCGGTGAGTTCCTGTGGGCCCGTCCCACTGTTCAGCAGAATGTTGTCAGCAAGATTGACGGCGCTACCGGCGAAGTGACGGTGAATCCGGAAACTACTTTCACCGCCGCGCGGCAGACCCGCTTTGTCTGCCCCACGGTAAACGGAGGTAAAGGATTCCAGGCGGGTGCGTACAGTCCACTCACCAATACGATGTATTACGGGCTGCAGAATACCTGCTCGGACGTGACCTCGATTGCAGACAAACCGCAACTGGGCGTGCTGTATGCCATCCAGAACAAAAACCGCATCGCGCCGGGTACGGACAAAGTGGGCAGTATTTTCGCGGTCAACGCGGAGACGGGCAAGACGACTTGGAAATTCGACACGCGCGCGGGGGCGATGTCTTTGGTGGCCACCGGCGGTGGTCTGATTTTTGGCGGCGATACCAGCGGTATGTTCCGTGCGCTTGATCAGGATACCGGCAAGGTTCTGTGGGAAGTGAACCTGGGCTCCGCGGTGACAGGCTATCCCATCACGTTTGCCACGGGCGGAAAACAATACGTCGCCGTCAGCACCGGAACTTCCTTGGTGACCAACGGCCTGAATACGCTGGTACCGGAGGTGAAGCCCAGCGGAACCAACAACCTGTTTGTGTTCGCGCTTCCGGAATAGGAGTTTCTACATTTGATCCGCACTTGTGGTTCATGGCTGACGAACAAAAGTGCGGGTTTAGCAGGCACGGATTTTAGAACCATAAGGTCTCGCCGGACGGCTATGTTATCATGGAAATGGCCACAAGAAACTCATAGCCGAACGTTCAATAAACGGAGAGGTGGCTGAGTGGTCGAAAGCAGCGGTTTGCTAAACCGTCGTAGGGTCAAAAACTCTACCGGGGGTTCGAATCCCCCCCTCTCCGCCATAACATTCTAAAATACCCCAAGCCGCCCCTGAACGGCACCGTTACAAGGTCGCCGACGCTCAGCATCTCGACGTCGCCGCCTTTCTCAATGACCTCGCCCGTAATTTCATGACCTAAGATCAATCCCGGCGGAGCGGTCGTACGCCCCCGCACCATGTGCTGATCCGACCCGCATATATTGGTCGTCACGACCTTCAGAATCACGCCATGTGGCGCGTCTTTGCCACCGAATGGCTCTGACTCGCTCTTCGGCATCCTTAGCTTCGGGTACGGAATGGACTGAACTTCGACCACACCGGGCTTAATTTAGGCGACTCCGCGATTACTTGCCAGTTGTCTAGCCTTCCTAACTTCCTAAATGGCTAGAACGCCGCAGCGCCCGCTTCGGCCACAGCGTGATCCTGGTCACCTGAGCCGCCACTGACGCCAATGGCGCCAACCACTTTCCCGCCCTTCTTCAATGGAATCCCACCGGCAAAAATCATGATCTTGCCGCCGTTTGAGGCATGGATGCCGAAGAACTGCCCGCCAGACTGCGAGTGCGCAGCCAAGTCCTTGGTTGCGATATCAAAGGCGCGCGAAGTGTATGCCTTTTTCTGCGAGATATCGATACTGCCTAGCCAGGCTCCGTCCATCCGAACGTGCGCGACGATGTTACCGCCTTCGTCCGCCACGGCAATGTTCATCGGCTGGGCGATCTCCTGCGATTTCTTCTCTGCTGCTGCTATTACTCTACGTGCGTCTGCTAAAGTGACCACTTAATTTCTCTCCCTGTTGTTGAAAATGTGAAATGCTAAATTTCTAAGCTCAGTTTGCCACGAACGGAGTCGAGATAATCTTCGTTGGATCTGCATCGCGCTCGACCACAACACCAAAGAACGGGAACATCATCTCGTCCCACGTCATTATTCCATAGTAGACCGTCTTGTTCGCGTTGGGATTGAATTTGTTGTTAGGGGGATTATCAAAATGCGCCTCTACGTGAAGCTTGGTTCCTTTCGGAACCTTTATCGAGGGGAGCCCGCCTCCGCTTCGCCAGCCGAGGACCATTGTGGCGAAAGTAAGGCTGTTTGAGTAGTGAAAAATCATTGAACGGCAAAGGGAGTGGCGCAGCGCAAGGCCAATACAGCCGCGCGGCCGGTGTATAAGCCCCACGATAAGAATGCCGACCGATGGCGATACGTTGGTCGTGGACGTGACTAATTTCACGGAAGACACTTGGATTGATGGCGATTGTTCCTTCCATACCCAAGACATGCACGTGGTGGAGCGCTTCACCCGCAAAGGCAATATACTAGAATACCGGGTGACCATAGAAGATCCCATAGAAGATCCCGCAGAAGATCCCGCGGTGTTTACCCCGCACCATCGTTTTTGGCCGCGCGGAAGAGCACGCGATGGAAGACCTTCCGTGCCGGGAAATGGAAAAGAAACACCTGCTGACCACAGAGAGGCACAAAGAAAGGTGCAACAAGATGACAAGACTCGGCCTGCTATTGCTGACAACGGCGGTGTTTCTGAGCGCAGCCACACCGGATTGTGATCGTGCGTGTTTGAGAAATGCGCTGGACCAATATCTGAATGCTGTGATGAAGCACGATCCGTCCGCCGCGGCGCTGATGGCCGGGTTTCGGCAAACGGAAAACGGCGTCGTGGTCAAGCCTGGCGCGGGGTTGTGGCAATCGGCCAGCGGTTTGGGGAAATCACAACGGCGCTATTTGGATGCTGTCAGTGGGCAGGCGGGATATTTCGGCATGGTTGAGGAGACAGGTGGGTCCGCCATTGTGACGCTGCGTGTGAAGGTGACCAATCATCGTATTGCTGAGGCAGAGTGGCTGATTGCCCGCAAAGGAGATCCTGGTCAAAACGGCGTAGGGGCGCCCGGGCAACCCACCGGTAATTTCTTTGACCCGGATAATTTGATTGCCAATCCGCCGCCGGACAAAGTTCTGACCAAGGCGGAGCGTCTGCCGCGCGAAGCTTTGATCGCCATCGCCAACAGTTACTTCGATGGCCTTGCCGGGCATGACGGTGGCTTAGTAGTAGCGCAGCCTGGTTGTGCGCGTGTGGAGAATGGTTTCACGGTCACCGGACGCGAGATGAAGGACAAACCAGGGCAGAAAACAGATTGCGCCAGCAACCTGGGCATGTTCAATATTCAATATGTGGCCGCCCGCCGCTTTCCGCTGATCGATGAAGAAGCGGGAGTGGTGCTGGGCATAGCCGTGTTTATCCGCAGACCCGGGACGCCACAACGCAGGAACGTGCTCAGCGAATGGTTTGCCATCGATCACGAGAAGATCCACACCATTCACGCAGCCATGTTCTATCCACCGGCGGATATGCCGGTTCCCAATTGGCCGCCTTACAATGGCAACTGGCCGCTGCCGGCGGGCATGGTGCAATAGGCGGAACGAATAACCATGAGTCTTGCTGAGCGCGCATCCTGGCTGTGCTGGTGTTGGTGTTGGTCAAGGAAAGCTTGGCCTGAGGTTCCTTCCGTTGAATGGAAGCGCGGGCCGATAAATGCAGATGCAGGACGATGATGGCAGCTTTGGTCTGCGACAATATTCAGACATGAAGTGTCCCTCGCCGCTTTTCACCCGCCGTAAGGCCTTGCAGACTTTTGCTTGCGGCTTTGCCCTGCCGGCGGTCTTGTCCGCGCAATCAGCAGGCTTTCCCAAAGGTGCCGTCATTAGAACCATTCTGCGCGACTACGCGCCAGAGGAACTGGCGGGCGGGCCGACGCTGTTTCATGAGCACATGCAACTGGCGCCGGATTTCAATGCCAAATTTACCGCGGCTGCCATGGCTGCGCGGGCCGTGAATGGACTGCCGCCGCTGCCGGCGCGAGCCTTATCTCCGCCGTCGGGTCCCGACATCATGCATGACGTGGATCTGATGTCAGCGGAAGTGGCGAATACCAAACGCGAAGGCGTGACTTGCATTGTCGACGCCGGCCATCCTGATATGGGGCGCGATATCAATTTTCTGCGTCAGGTCTCCCTGAAGTCCGGTGTTCCCATCGTTGCGGGAGGCGGCTTTTACGCGCAGCCGTTTTATCCCAAAGAGATCTCCACGATGAGCGAGGATCAGATTGTGCAAGCGCTGATTAAGCAGGCCGACGACGACGTGCTGGGCGTGTTTGGCGAAATCGGTTCGTGGGACGAGATTACCTCTGACGAACGCAAAGTGTTTCGCGCGGTGGGCCGCGCGCATGTGGCAACCAACTTGTCCATCATTACTCATACGGGAATTCCCGGAAAGTCCGCGCTGGAACAGTTGGATCTGCTGGAAGACGCCGGAGCGAAACCGGAACGGGTTGTGATTGGGCACTTGGGCAATCTGGTGGACGCAAATGTTTATGTCCACAAGGCCATCTGCCGCCGGGGTGCGTTTGTCGGTTTCGATCGCCAGGGTGGGAACAATGACGCGCAGCAGGTTCCGCTGGTGATGGCATTGCTCGAAGCCGGCTTTGCCGATCACTTATTGTTTTCTGCTGACGCGTCCAGCGGCTACGCGAAAACTTTGACGAATTTCCTGCCCAAGCTGAAAGCGGCTGGCGCCACTGATCAAGTCCTGCATTCGATCATGGTGGATAATTCCCGCCGGTTCCTGGCGTTCGTGCCCAAGCGTCCGCGCAAAAAATAGCCAACTGCTAAGAGTCTGGGCGCTCCGGTTCCCAGTCGTAGGTCTGGTCGGCGTCGCCGGGATCTTCGCGGCGCTTCTGTTTTTCTTCTTCCATGCGCTGCTGGAATTCTTCGCGTTCCTCCCTGCCGTCGCTCATGCGAATGCTCCTGATTACAGCTTAGCTGTAGTTAGGAAACCTATGTTTGTGGAACATTTTTGCAGGCTAGCCACGTCTATGCATGCATAGCCACGCCTATAATGAAATAACCACAATGATGCAACTCGTTGGCGACCACCGATCCCCTGAAAGCAAAGAACTGTTTGGCCAGGCGTTTCAGTTTGCCCAGAAGCAGGTGCGAAAACTGATCAAGAAGCACCCGCTACTGTACCCGCTCTATACGCAGGACGGGCGCTGGAAGCATGAGGGCCAAGTCTGGACTCGCTGGTCGGACGGCTTTCTGCCCGGGATGATGTGGACCTTCCTGAAACATGCCGATCCGGATTCGGTGGACGGAAAGTTTTGGTGGGAGCAGGCGCAACGATATACCACTCCGCTCGAACCGCGCAAACATGACGCTGATGCGCATGACCTGGGTTTTTTGTTCTATTCCACTTACTATCGTTGGCTCCGTTTTAAGATGGTGCGCGGCGCGGAAAATGGTGCTGCGAAACGCGAAATTGCCGCCTTGAAGCAAACGATGGTGGAGGCCGGCCACACGCTGGCGATTCGCTTTCAGGATAACGGTGGGTATTTAAAAAGTTTTGTGGGAGACAATTCGCTATTCCTGGACTCGATCATGAACGTCGGGCTGATCTTTTTCGCGGCGCGCGAAACCGGTGACCGTAAATTGTATCAATTGGCGCTCACTCACGCTCACACGGTGCGGCGGGTGTTGGTGCGCGGCGATGGATCCACGGCGCAGGAAGGAATTTTCGATACCGATACGGGTGAATTCATCCGGCAAGCCACCCACCAGGGTTATCGTGGTGATTCGTGCTGGTCGCGTGGGTTGACCTGGGCCATCTACGGATTTGCGTCCTGCTACGAGTACACCCACGACGCGCATTTCCTGGACACGGCGATTGCGTGCGCCGATTTCTACATCACACAAACTGCGGCCGATGGCATTCCGCCGTGGGACTTCCATGCGCCCCCGGAGAATCGTATTCTGCTGGATACTTCCGCTGCCGCCATTTGCGCGGCGGCTCTGTTGCGCTTGTGCCATCTGGTGCCGGATGCGATGAAAGCCCATCTGTACCGCTCCTGCGCTATTCGCATCTTGCGGTCGTTATGCGATAAGCATCTCGCCCTGGCAGACCCGAAATGGGAAGGGATCTTAAAAGGCGGTGTTTACCATATCAAGAAGGGGTTGGGTGTGGATGAAAGTATGATTTGGGGCGAGTACTTTTTCTGCGAAGCTTTAGAACGAGTGATCTGGTAGCAAGTGATATGGTAGCTTGAACGATTTCTACCAACCGTCCAGCTCTACCAACCATCCAGCTCTACCAACCATCCAGCTCTACCAACCGTCCAGCTCTACCAACCGTCCAGCTCTACCAACCGTCCAGCTCTACCAACCGTCCAGCTCTACCAACCGTCCAGCTGGCGGCCCTTTTGGAAATCCGCTTTCGCTCCCGCTGCGTCGCCCAAGGCTGTTTTCGAGCGAGCTCGTGCAAAGTAGACCGGCGGCTGATCCGGAGCCATTTCCACCACGCGGTCCAAGTCGGCCAGGGCCAATTCGTGCTGGTTCAATTGTTGGTAGGTCGCGGCGCGCTGAAAGTAATTGTCCAGGCTTCCGTCGAATTCCACGGCGCGGGTAAAATCGGCGAGCGATGCGGCGGCGTCTCCGTTGGCACGGATGGCCGTGGCACGCAAGTTGTAGGCCTGGGCCAGCTGCGGATTCGCCGTCAGCGCACGGGTGGCATCGGCGATGGTCTTGGCATAGTCTTTCTTGTCCATGTAAATCATGCCGCGTTCCAGCAATGCGCCGGCATCTTTCGGCGCCAGTTTAATCGCGCTGGTAAAATCCATGATGGCGGCGTCACGATCGCCTTCTCCCAAATGGGCGCGCGCGCGCATGCGGTAGGCTTCCACATTGCGTGAATCCAGGTCGATGGTACGATCGAAATTCAGGATGGCCTGCTGATACTTTGTGCCCTTAAAAAGCCTCACACCCGCGTCGTAGGATTGCCGCGCCTGTTGCGGGTCTGCCGTCAGCTTGTAAGCGAACCAGACGACCAGCACAACCAATACGGCCACACCAGACCAGCGTAGGATCTGGCGATTGCGGACGCGCGCCATATCTTCTGCCGTTACCGGTACCCACTTAGCGGCATCCGATGAGGGCGTGATGCTGGGCGCGGCTTCGCTCTTGCGCGGCTGGTTCTTTAGGTGTCCTGGCATTCCGTGCTATCCCTATCATAAGGGACATGAAACAAGTGCAACTGATTACCGATGGGGCCTGCCTGGGCAACCCGGGCCCTGGAGGCTGGGCCTACGTTCTCCGTTTCGGCGAACACAAACGGGAGATGTCGGGTTTTGTCCCACACACAACCAATAATCGGATGGAATTGATGGCGGCGATAGAGGGATTGAAGGCCCTGAGCGAAGCCTGCGTGATCGAGGTAGTTACCGATTCCGAGTATTTGAAGAACGGCATTACCACTTGGATTCATTCCTGGAAGAAGAACGGCTGGAAGACCGCCGCCAAAAAGCCGGTGGTGAACCAAGATCTTTGGACGGAACTGGAAGCGGCCGTGGGACGTCACAAAGTGGCATGGACCTGGACCAAAGGCCATGCGAATCACGAAGATAATAACCGCTGCGATGAGTTGGCCACACAAGCCGCTCGCCAGTATAAATAGTCAGCAGGCAAATCTTTTTGGGGAGTAGTGAATGCATAAATTGACTCAGACGGTTCTTTCCGGCACGCTTTTATTGGCATCGGCGGCGCTTTTGTTGTCCGTTCCCGCCACCGCGCAAGATCAATTGGTTTCTATTGGGTTTAAGGGAGGCATCCCTTTTACCGATGCCTTGAGCACACCAACTCAGCCGGGAACCATTTTGCAATACGCCCAGACAACCAATCGCTATGTGATCGGCGCTTCTGTCGAGCTGCATTTGCCCGCAGGGTTCTCAATTGAACTCGACGCACTGCACAGTAGTTTCCAATATCAGAACGCCACCAATTCGGTCTCACAAAATCCCGGCTCCTGGCAGTTTCCGTTGATGGCCAAGTACCGGATTCTACCGGGGGCAGTGCGCCCCTACGTTCTGGGTGGGGTGTCCTTCAACCGTATCACCAACGTATCCGATCTGATTGAGCTGAAAAACCGCTCCACCAGCGGCATCGTTTTGGGTGGCGGTGTCGAAGTGCACCTGGGCGTGCTGAAACTCTCACCCGAACTCCGTTACAACAATTGGACTGATAAGAGCTTCAACATCAGTGCTTTGCAGAGCAATCAGAATCAACTGGCCCTGCTGGTCGGACTGACGTTCTAAGATGGTTTTGGGCAGGACAGCTCTGGTACGGCCTATCTTGTCGGGGTCATTCTGACGGGTGAGTCGCAAATTCGGATGGCCCCAATTCATGGAATTGTAAGTTCCGCACGATAGCCTTGATGAAACTATTGTTCGCTTGAACATCAAAAAAAGAGATGCATGCCATGACACCTCCTGTTCGCAAAACTACCCTCCGCCGTTCCCTTTTTGCCCTGCTTGCTTTTAGCTTTTGCGCCTCTCTGCCGGCGCAAATACAGCAGGCACCCGACGCCCGGCCGAAGCTGGTAGTTGGCATTGTCATCGATCAGTTCCGCTACGACTACCTGTTGCGTTTTCGCCAGGACTACAATTCTGGCCTGGCCCGTATGTTGGACCAGGGTGCTGTGTTTAGCCAGGCGCATTACGCGCATTCCTACACGGTCACCGCCGTGGGCCATTCCACGTTTATGAGTGGTGCCACGCCGTCGGCCAGCGGCATCATCGGCAACGAATGGTTTGAGCGTGAGGGCAATAAGGGAAGTACGGTAACCAGCGTTTCCGACCCTAATACCAAGCTGGTGGGCGGAGTGCCAGGGATGACGGGTTCGTCGCCTCGGCGCTTGCTGGTCAGCACGGTTGGCGACGAACTGAAGATGCGTGGCGGTGACTCGCGCGTGATCGGCATCGCGATAAAAGACCGTGCGGCGATTCTGCCATCGGGGCACACCGCCGACGGGGCTTACTGGTATGACAACGATTCCAATCATTGGGTGACCAGCTCTTACTATGCTGAGGACTTGCCAGCGTGGGTAAAGGACGTAAACGATCGCAAAAGCTATCAGCGGACGCTAGGTGCCCAATGGCTGCCACTCGACGCCAAGCCGGACGCCAAACCGTTTTGCACCATGACCAATGGCAGCGAAATCCGATTTTGCGGCACCGTTGAAGCCACCCCATGGGGCAATGAACTGATCGAAGAGTTCGCCGAGGCCGCGATTGCCGGGGAAAATTTGGGCCAACATTCTTCACCGGATTTGTTGACCGTAAGTTTCTCCTCCAACGATTATGTGGGGCATCAGTTGGGTCCCGACCACCCGGCCGTGCGCGACATTTCGATCCGTACCGATCGCCTGTTGGGTAAACTGATGGACTTTATTGACCAGCGGGTCGGCCTGGGTAACACGCTGTTCGTATTAACGGCGGATCATGGCGTGTCGCCAGTGCCCGAGGTCAATCAAAAGCGAAATATGCCTGGCGGACGGATTCCGGTTTTGAAGACGTCCAAGACGGTTAACGATGCCTTGGTGAAACGTTGGGGCCCCGGTAACTGGTTAATGCCCGGTGGACTAAACACGCCTTATTTGAACTACGAGCTAATCCAGAAATATAAGGCGGATCCGGAAGCAGTGGAACGCCTGGCCGCCGACACGTTGCGAAAGACCGCAAACATCGCCCGCGTCTACACACGGCACGAACTGGAACGCGGCATGGTTCAAAAAGACGCCATCGGCGACGCCATCAGCCGCAGCTTCTTCGGTCCACGCTACGGCGATTTATACGTTCTACAAGAACCCTACTATTTGTTTGAAGACACTGGCACTTCGCACGGCACTCCGTATGATTACGATACCCACGTTCCACTGATTTTTATGGGGCAGGGGATTCGCGCGGGCAATTATTCCCGCAACGTGCTGATCAACGATGTGGCGCCAACGCTCGCCGCCATGCTGCAGATCAATACTCCCAGCGGTGCGTCAGGCCAGGTGCTGCCGGAAGTGATGCCGCTGAGTCTGCCTAACGTGCGCGCGATCGCGACACTACGCTAACAAGACGCGTTAGCGCCTAACGGGCGCTGCAGGGCGTGGGATTCCACTTCGATCCGTCGGCTTCGCGCTTGAAGTGATCGCTGGTAAGAAAGTCGCTGGCCAGAAACTCGGAATCTTCCACGATGCTGGTCAGCAGTAACCAGGAATCGCCGTTGGCCTCAGTGGTGCGCGTGAAATATTCCGTCAGCACCGTGTTGCCACTGTAAGGGATGCCATTTTTTCGCAAATACCCCGGCTTTAGATTCGTGGTGGTCACTTTTAAGGAACCCGGCAGTTTCCCTCCGGCCGGCGGTGGCGGCGCCGCAAATCCCATAAACGTCGGTTTGCTGATGTCCCATTCCGCGACGGAAAATCCTTGCCAGGAAGGTCCTTGCGCCGTTTTCGCCTGTGCTATCGGTAAATGACCGTCGGTGAAGTGAAACAGCCGCGTTTGCGTCCCTTCGTCGGTTTCCACTTTCAGCGTGTTATCGTCCTGCCAACTGATCCGCAAACGCGTCGGCAAACGCATCACTCCAGGCGCGCCATAGGCCTTGCATTGATTGCCCGCGGCTTCGTCCTTCGCCGCGTCCCAGGCTTCCGCTGTCTTTTTGCCATTAGGATTCAGCGGCAGACTGGTGATGTCCCCTTTGGCAGGAGTCATCATGCGCCAGCGCCAGTCTTCAGTGACCACAGCTACCCAATTGCCCGTGATATCTTCCGGCGCCCCGGCTTTGGCGGATGGCGGCGGGCCAGCAGGCGGTTGAGCGAAAACACCAACAGACAAACCGGCGACCAAAGTAATTGTTAGAAGAGTTTTCATACGCCTATTTCTTCGCGCTCAGGTTCTTGTAAACGGCTTCGATAAATTGATCCGCGCTCCAAAAGCTGCCGGGCTTGCTGTAAACGCCGTCGTAGTCTAGCGTTGGTTTGGCGGCCTTCACTTGTTCGAGCGTTTGGCCTTTCTTCACGCCATCCGCAATCCGATCACGAATGATGGTCACCATGTCGCGGTATTCCACCACATCGGCTTGATCGGCCACACGCCCGTGGCCGGGAATCACATAGGTACCCGCTTCCTGCTTTTCCGCCGGCACCATGATATCGATCATGCGGTTGATGGCGTCCAGAATGCCTTGAATATTGCCTCCGCGTTGCAGGTCGACGATGGGGTAGCTGGTGGTGACGTACAGATCGCCCGCGCTAATCACATCGGACTTGCGGAAGAAGACCATGCTGTCGCCGTCAGTGTGCGCGGCAGGCGGATGCATAATCTGCACGGCTTCGCCGTTAAAGAACAACTTCTTTTCTTTGGTGAAATAGGTGTCGTTGGGCCACGCTTTGGGCGGGAAGGCTGACTCTTTCCCCGTCGGTGCGCTCATGCGGTTCAGCACGCCTTCATGCGCGATGATGGCCGCGCCGGTGCCTGCGTCACCGATATCGCCAGTGACGTTGCCGCCAGTGATGGTGCTGCCGGCCAGAAATACTTTTTCGTTCCCGCCCACGTGATCGGGATGAACGTGAGTGTTGATCAAATAACGAATCGTTCCCTTGGACAACTTGCGGACTTCGGCCAGCAGTTTGTCCGCGTTCGGCGTAAGACCGGAATCCACCATCAGCACGCCGTCGTTACCAATCTGCACGCTGACGTTGCCGCCATCGCCGGCGATCATATAGACGTTGCCTTGCACGTGAAACGTGTGAAGTTCAACCGAGGCGGCGTTCTGTTGAGCGTGCGATTTTACCAGAGAAAAACCTCCGGCCAATGCTGCGATTACCAGGAACGACTTCTTCATTTGGCCGCCTTGCTAACAGCCGGGAAGGTTTTCATCTTGATGCGATATTCCGGATACATGGTTTCGGCGCCACCGCGCGCGGCTTGTTCGGGCACCCCGAAGCGTTGCGAGAATTCGGCTAAGAAGGGATTCGTTCCCGGCAGATGATGCGGGACCACGCCTTGCGGGCGTTCCACTTCAACCACGGCCTCGCAGGGATACGCGGGAATTTGTTGGTCGGGATTGTTAACGAAGTCGGTAGTGCGAATGAACGGTTCGGTGAGATACACCGGGTCATTCACAATCGTTGCCACCGTCAGATACTTGCCATGGCGCACCCAATGTTCGATCACCACCGCGTCTTCGCTGCGCGGCGTACCATTGCGTCGAATCCATCCGGTCTTCAGATGCGTTGTGGTAACAGTTAACACATCTCCCTCCCATTTGCCGGTAGAAAATCCCTGCCAGGTGTGAGGAACGTAATCGGGTGGATGCGGACGGCCGTCCATCCAAATCACTCGTTCCGGGGCTTGCCAGAAAATATGCGTGTGATAGGCAATCAGCGTTTGTGCCGCCAGGTCCACTTCTTTCCACACGCGCATTTGTGCCGGTCCGCGAATGCCGTAGTCCGACGGATGCGGCTTGCACTGATGTTCGGGCAGCGTGAGTAGAGACGCGTCCCAACTATCGGCGTGACGCCGCGCCGCTTCGTTGATAGGCAGCCCCAAATAGTCGCCAATATCGGGTCCTGGAATGCGCTCCAGAAAATCTTCGTCGAAGCGGTTGTCCCATTCACCGGCGATGTCTTTTTGCGCCAGCGCGGGTAGGCCCAACGCTAAAGCGAGTACGGGAAGGATCAAAAAATGTTTCATGATTTACTGTGCGCCGATCACCGCGGGCACTTGTCCTTGGGCCACCACGGTCTTCGGGTCGATGTCCCGGTCAACGATCACAGCCATGGGTGCGGCCAGCATTTCCTGCCAGCTTTGGTCGCCCCAGTGAACCGTATCCTTCGGGTCCGGGTTCCACTTATTGTTGACTGAATTGTCCCAATGCGCGGTTAGTTCGAGCGTGGTTCCTTTGGGGAAGTGCAACGGTTTGTTTTCGTAGTACACAATCTGCCAGTTGAAATCGTAGCGCGGCACGTTCAGCAAGGTTTCTTTTTCGCCGGTGGGATACACCGCTTCAATGCGCATATCTTTGCCGCGCAAATGCATGTGCGGTTGCATGTAGACGAAGTCCACGGCCTGGCCAAACTTCAGCGTGGCTTTGGCCGCTGCATTGGCGTCGCCGGGCGAAATGGTCAGGTCGGTCTGTGCGGCTGCAATGGACATGAAGCGCCGCTGCGGCGGAGCCTTCGCCAGTTCCAAACCCACCATTGATTGATCTTCCGTATCTTTCCCATTGCTGGTGTAATGTACTTCGAAGACAATGTCCGCGCCCGCCGGAATCAGCTTCGCGGAATGATCGATATCGAAGCGCTGCGCTTCCATGCCCGGCACGTAGCCCACCAAAAACTCGTTATCCAGAACTGCTGGGTTGCCCCCGTTGGCCTTCACCAGATCCTCGTTGCGGGTAGGGCCGGGAGCGTAGGGTGCGGAGCCAAACTGCGACTGCACCATCCACTTCGAACCTTTGGGCCGCACATTCGCCACCACATGATGCACCACGCTGCGGTTACTGGGCCGGACCTCGCCCGCCACCACCCAGGTGTCTTCTTTAAAGGGGGCTGATACCGTGACATAGGTGTACTCCACCGTTCCCTTCGCGGGAACTTTCAGCGGTGCTGGCATCTTCAAAATAAGGTCCGGCCGAATGTTCCAACCGCTGGCAAAGGTCACCGGAGCCGGCTTATCTTTGGCATCCCCCTCTGGCGCGCCGTTGTCGGCCCAGGCGGAAAGCGTGGCGATTTCCTGCTCGGTCAAACGTTTTTCGTTGGCGAAGTGCCCGTACTTCGGATCTGCAAACCAGGGCGGCATCTTCTTGCTGGCCACTGCGTTTTTGATGGCTTTGGCCCAGGGGCGCGTGGCTTCGTAACTGGTAAACGGCATGGGCCCGATCTCGCCGGGGCGATGGCACACCAGGCAGTTACGTTGCACAATCGGCAGCACGTCCTTGTTGTAGGTGACGTTTCCGGGTGCGGTGGTCGCGGTGTCGGCGGCCAGGGCCGAGAGGCTGATGATCAGCGTTGCGAGAAAACGGCGCATAGAGAAGCTCCTGGGTTTTCGTTAAGACAGAATTGGTTTGCAACTAAACGATTTTCGCCCTACCATCATATACCGTTGAGCCGCCGTGAGCATGTCCGTGCGATCAAGATGGCGTCAAATATGACCCTGCATTTACGATCGAGACCTACGCGCGCGCCAACTGCTCGGCCGTCGCGTGGTGCCGGCGATAAGGCGCGTACACGGCGTAAAAGCAAACCGCCGTCAATAGACCGGCGATCCCGATGGTGATGGCAATGGAGCTGCCCACTTTCAGGCCGTCGTGAAAGTAATTGTCATTCAAATAACCGGGCAGTAAGTTGCCAACCGTTTGGCCGCCCAGATTGAAGATGAACAGAAACAGCGCTGACACCTGGCCGCGTACTTGATTCGGCAGAATCATTTGCATCGCCGCATAAGCCACGCCCATTGGCAAGCCCAGGCAGAACAGCCCCGGCATCAGGAGTGCCAGCGTAGCGGTTGGGTTGGACAGCGTGAACGCGAATGGGATCAGCAGCATCACCAAAATTCCGCTGATGACTCCGGGGCGCAGGTGCGATTCGCGAATGCCGGCCTTCTGCCAACGGTCCGCCATCACCCCGCCGGCGTACATGCCCAGGCAGCCGCAGGTTAAGACAATCAGGCCCAATGCCCGCCCGGTTTGCGCCGGAGTGTAATGATGCACGCGCTGAAAAAATGCTGGCCCCCAGCCCAACAGCGCGAAGGTGCCCATGGATTGAAAAATCATCGCCACCGAAAGCCCGATCACAGATTGCCAGCGCATGCCGATCTGCTTGAACACTTCGCCTACCGACAACCGCGCCGCGCTGCCATCTTGTGCCCGCAGCAGATTCTTGCGCGCCGGTTCACGGATAGTCCACATCCACAGGCCCACGATCACCCCGGGGAGACCCACAATCAGAAACGTCAAGCGCCACGAAGCCACCGTTCCCAACAGCGGAAGAGCCACCGCGGGCATGTGCAAAGTTGCTTGCACCACCATGCCGCCCAGAATCAGAGCCAACCCCGCGCCGAAGAAAATCCCCATCGAATAAATGCTCAGCGCGCGGCCCAGCCGGTTCTTCGGGAAGTAATCGGTGATCAGCGAAAACGCGCCCGGCGAAAGCGTCGCTTCGCCCACGCCCACACCAACGCGAGCCAGGAACAGCATAAAGAAACTCGCCGCTCCGGCGCACAGCGTGGTCATGGCGCTCCACACAAACACGCCAATGGTGATTAAGCCCGTACGGCTTTTGCTATCGGCAATGCGCCCCAGCGGCAGGCCCAGAATCGTGTAGAAAATGGCGAACGCAAATCCGTTCAACAGGCCAAACTGCGTATCGCTAATGTGCAGGTCGCGCTTTATGGGCCCTACCAGCAGGCCCAAAATCGTGCGGTCAATAAAGGAGAGCGTGTAACAAACCATCAGCGCCAACAGGACATAGTTGGCGTAGCGCAGGTTCGCCGGCTGCACGGTGGTATCTTTTGCTGTAGCTTCACGAACCTTGGTTTGAATGGGGCTGGCCATGGTCCTCCTTTTTCACAGGTCCTATTGAATCACATTGCGAGGAGCGATGGAATTATCCGTATCTCTTATCCATGTCTGTTCAATGTCCAAAACCTCCGGCTGCACAGGCTTCTCTAAAAAACCCGCACGAGTCGAGCGAAGACTTTGTAAAGACCAAGTTTGAGATTTCCTTCAAAGGACTATACGCCTCTGATCAATCTATTTGGCTGTGCGTTCAGCTTTCTGGTAGGTTCATCATTTTGCTAGCCTGTGCCAGCGGGTGCCGCGATCGGCTGACCTCACAATAAGTTGGACCAGCGCGTGAAGGACCAAGGCCCTAAGGCCACCAACTCATTTTGGTGCCGCCGCCGGTTGCGACAACTGCTGAAAAAGCGCCTCCGCGTTCGCATCTTTTTCCGTCGCATGGCCCAAATACAACGCCAGCAAGTTGCGCGCATGATTGCGGTCGCCACTGCGATTCCATAAATCCGCCAAGGTCCGCGCGCACAATGGCTGACTGGGCATGCGGTCTATATGCGCCGCACATTCGGCTTCCATCTGCTGCACCACGCGGATGGCTTTATCCGGGTAGACCTGCGTGCCCGCAGGTGGATTCTTGAAGAAGATGAGCGACTGCGCGTCCGCATACACCAACTGCCACTCGCTACTTGCCGGATTGCCCAACGCCAGCGCCAGCGGATACACGGTGCCTGTAACGTATTCCACCGTGTTCATCACCACCGCCTGAATGTTGTAGCGCTGCAGCAGTTCCACGCGAGCTCCGGTCAACTGGTTGGTGTTGGTCTGATCGTTATACAGCAGCTTCACATAGTCGCGATAGGCCGATTCGCTCAGCGCGCGGCCGTCGATAAAAACTTTCTCCACAGGGGACACATTTGAAGAAGGTCCCAGTCGCCAAATCAAATAGCCGCCCAATTCGTATGTGTTCAGCAAGTTCCCCGCACGCGGATGGGCTTGTAAATAATCCGCCGCGCCGCTGGCCGCCTGGTTCGCCACCCGCATCTGAAAAAACTCTCCTCGCGTAAGGCCCCAGCCCAGTCCCAGCGCCAGCATCGCCGGCGCAGCCCAGGTGTAGATCACCTGAGGAATTGTGATCTTTAGCGCCTCGGGCCAATACCGAGCCATCATCACCGGTGCAAAAAAGCCAATCAAGATAATGTTGCGAAATGCCGTCAGTGCCGCAGTACCAAAGGCAACGAACAGAATCCAATCCGCAATCCGCACTTTCCGCCAGTTCCATAGCATCACCGCCAGCGCCGCGTACAGCAATGCATCAAACGCATATGGTGGGCCCCAGAAATACGGATGTTGCCATTCAATCAACGACGCGGTCAGCGCACTTTGGCGATAGCGGAACAGCGTAAACACTACGCTGAAGCCGTTCGGATTCAAGCCGCTCACCAAAATCGCGCAGGCGCTCA
Source organism: Terriglobia bacterium (assembly GCA_025350105.1). Taxonomy (GTDB): domain Bacteria; phylum Acidobacteriota; class Terriglobia; order Bryobacterales; family Bryobacteraceae; genus Palsa-187. The sequence continues at coordinate 30,483 of JANXYJ010000037.1, forward strand.
GGATCGACAATGTTTTTGCGTCGTCTTGCTTTGCCAGCCAAGCTTCCGCGCAATACGCGATCAGTACGATCCACCCCAGAAAGAATCCGCCGTGCAAGTTCGCCCACAGCAACATCAGCGGTATCACGATCCATACATGCCATCGCGTTTCCAAAATCAAACACAAGAGTGCCACCAGGAAAAATGTTGCCAGCGCAGGCCGATCCGCGGTAAAAATCGTGGCCAACGTCGCACTCGCGAAGGCCGCCGCCAATCCCCAAGGCACACTTCGCACATGAACAAAAACCAAAACGCCCGCGATCCCGCACATCCCCGCCAGCAGCGTGGCTCGCATCAAAATCACCGCCGGAATTCCACCCACCGAATAGACGCCATACATCAGCACCTGCGCCAGCCATTCGTGCGTCAGATTGAAATGCTGCACTTGCGCTTCGCCCGCGGTAGGCGCCGGTTGCATCGCCGTGGAGAACGCAAACGGATCCGGTACCGGCAGAGTCTTGTGCTCCCAAACATATTGTCCGGTCTTCAGATGCCACCAAAAGTCGGTGTCCGTCGCCTCCGTGGAAAATAGGCCAAGCAAACAAAGGGCAGCCAGAACCAGGGTGATGGGGCGTAACAGTCTCACGCAGTTTTCGTAGCGTAGCACATGACGCCGGCCTAGACCCGGTCCATTTCCTTACCGGCCCGGTCTTAAACCCGGTCCATGGCCAAGAACTCTTTGATGTGCGGATGCTCGGACTGTTCCAGTTCACTCACCGGACCAAAATAGATCGCGTTACCCGCTTGCAGGATGACAACTTTATCGGCCACTTTCCGCATCAAATCTAAATCGTGCGTCACCACCACTGAAGTCAACCGCAGTTCGTTCTTCAACCGCAGCATCAAATCGCTGATGTGCTCGCTCATGATCGGATCCACCATGGTTGTCGGCTCATCGTAGAGAATGCATTCTGGCTCGGAAGCGATCGCGCGTGCAATCGCCACCGCTCGTTTGTGGCCGGTGGAAAGATCGCCCGGATATGAATCGCGGAACTCCAGAAGATCCACCATCGACAGCAATCCGTCTACCACGGCTTCCTTGTTCGCCGCGTTATAGTCCTTGCGCAGTTCCAGCGAGAACAAAATATTCTCGCCCACCGTCATCGAATCGAACAGCGCGCCGGACTGAAAAACCATGGTGACCTTCTGCCGTATGGCCCGCAGTTGTGTTTCAGAAAAATCCGTAATATCTTGAAATGAAACGATCACCCGTCCTTTATCTGGCTTAAGAAAGCCCATGATGTGGGCTAAGCTAACGGACTTGCCCACTCCGCTCCGTCCGATGATCGCCAAGGTTTCCCCGGCAGCCACCGAAAAGCTCACGTCAACTAAAACCGGCCAGTCGAACGTCTTATATACATGTTGGAATTCGATGTAGTTCTCGCTCATCGGCTTTCGGTTTCTTTCATGTCAGAGGGGCCACTGTCCCGGGGGGCTCCAGGTCAAAGGGGCTATTTACATTCCGTAGCAGCAGGTTATCCTCTACAAGCAAATGTTTCGCTCGAAGATTGTCAAGCAACTTATGAAGAGTAAAACACTTATCGGAGATCATGCGTTCCACCACCGGCAGGCACCGGCGGTGATAAATGGCACACAAGGGATGCAGTTGGCCGCTGGCGTCTTCACTCACCACGCAGTCCATTGTCTGGTTCTCGACGTTATCCATAAGACCGCGAAGGAGTTCCACCGTTATTCCCGGCATATCACAGGCCACCGCCAGATTCCATTCGGCCTGCGCCAGCCTCAGCAGCGTCAGCAGCCCTCCCAGAGGCCCGATCCCTGCCACCACGTCGGCGACAACCGGCCAGCCCAAAGATACGTAGCGCTCCGGCGCGCCAATCACCGTGACGTTGCCCACGGCCTGTTGGACCGTTTGGGCAGCGTGTTCCAGAAGGCTCGGGCCGCCAGATGCAAGCTCGATCAGCGCCTTGTCCCGGCCCATGCGGCGGCTGTTGCCCCCGGCCAGAACAAAACCGGCGGCGCGCAATCCGCTGCTACCTCCCGGAATGGGATGCCCGTTTATGGGACGCCGGTTCATGTGATGATGGTAGCAAGCATGAGCCGGAGCTCAAAGACCCGTTCGCAATCAAACAAAATGGTGTATATTTGTTTTTTAGTGAATTTCGTCTGCGTACTCGCGATGCTATCCTCCCCCATGCACGCGGCTGATGCGGCGATTGGGGCCGGCAAAATTGTCGACCAGCCCGTCGCGTCCAGCCTGCTGAACACGGTGGGCACAGGGCAGAGTTATGCGCCCGCTTCCATCACCCACACCGTTTCGGTGGTGCGCGTGGACAGGACCACCGGGAAATTGATTCGCTCTGTTGGACCGTCAACGTCCGCGCCTCGCGTACTTGCCGCTGCTCCCCTGAGGCTGAATCAAACGCCTCCGCGGATGCCTCCCCGTTTAATTGACGAACTGGTACAGAAGAGCGCGCGCGCACATGGGGTTGACCCGCTGCTGGTTCACTCTGTCATCCAAGTGGAAAGCGCCTATAATGCGCACGCGGTTTCTCCGAAGGGCGCCGAAGGCTTGATGCAGTTGATGCCCGGCACCTCCGCCAAACTGGGTGTAGGCAATAGTTTTGATCCGGGGCAAAACATTGAGGCCGGCGTGCGCTACTTGAAATCACTGCAGACTTTATACCACGACGATCGCCTGGCGCTGGCCGCCTACAATGCCGGTCCGGCTGCGGTGGATAGATACAAAAATGTTCCGCCGTATGCCGAAACCATCAATTATGTTGAGCAAGTGGGTGCCCGCTATCGGGCCTCGCATGAGCGGAGTGCCCACGAGCAGGCTGAAAAGACGGCGCCCCTTGCGCACGGCGACAATCCAATTGAACAAAGCACGATTGTCGATGATTTGGAAAACAGTACAGATACACAAATAAAGCATCCGAAACTGGAGCAGTACACAGATGACCAAGGACGGTTCTATCTCAAAACTGCGGTGGAATAAAACACGCTGCAGCGCAGCTTTCTTACTCAGCCTGCTTACCGGCGGGGCAGCGGGAACCGCGCATGCCGGTCAGCGGCCGGTGGCGGCGAAGTCCGCCTGGGCGGCAAGACAGGCCGCAGCGAAAGCGGCTAAGGCTTCGTCGGCCGTGTCATCCGTAGCAATCGCGCCAACTGCTGCGCCCGCTGCCGTCCTGCAGACTACTGCGCCGTCCAATGCCGATGCTGGGCGCGTGACTTCGGTCCGTTTCTGGTCTCTTGGCGACACCACCCGTGTGGCCATTGAAGCGTCATCGCAATTTACTTTTACCTATGATCACCTCTCGAACCCGGAGCGCATGTTCTTCGATATTCGGGGCGCCCGCCCGGAGGTTGCCCGCGGCGCACGGGCGATTGCGGTGGGAGACGCTTTGGTCAGTCAAATTCGCGTCGCTGAAACCTTACCCAGAGTGACCCGAGTTGTACTGGATCTGGCGCGGCCCGTCACCGTAACCACTTCGCAATTGACGAATCCCAATCGCTTGATCGTAGAGCTGCATGCCAAGGATCAGGCACCCCATCGGGCACCGAACGCGATTGCCTCGCCGGAGATAAGTAAAGTGGCACCGCCGCAAACTTCTCCGCCGTTGCCTCCACCGCTAGTTTCCCAACCGGCATTTTCGGAGCCAGCCAAGACGGAACCGGTGACTGCCGCACCCACTCTGTTGCCGTCCATCGCGATGTTGAATGCGGGCACTTTGTCGAATGCCGGTACTTCGTCAACCGGTGGCGCTTCGCCCAAAGTTCCGCAGAATTCCGTAGCCGCCGGCCCCATGCCCAACGCCGCCGAAATACAAGCCGCTGCGGAGGCTCGTCGTGAAGCCATCATCCGGGAGCTGCTGAAAGAATCTCCGAAAGAACCACCCGCCGCCAAGGCTGAAACTGCCAAGCCCGAAACTGCGAAGAAGTTAGGCAAGGCAAGTCCGTCCGAGAAGAATCCGGCGCTGAATAAGACCCGGCCAACCAAGCCAGAGGTTTTGGAAAAACCGGTTCCCGCCAGTGTAAGCGAATCGAGAAAGCCGGAAATCGAGAGTGTAGAAATCACGAAAGTGGAAACCAGTGCCCAGCCGGAACTGATGGCATCAGCGAAGGTGCCGGGCTTTGCCAAGCCGACATTGCCGCATGCGATTGCGCCGGAGCTGCCTCCGGTCACATCTGCTCCCTCGCCGGTTGAACTGGGAGAGCCTTCGGCGGCACGCAATCTTTCTCCGGGCGATCCGTCGCTGACACGCGTCCTGGGTTTGAAGCTGGGCCGCATTGTATTGGATCCGGGCCATGGCGGCAACGATGTCGGCACGCATGGGCCTTCCGGGTACTTGGAAAAAGATCTGGTGTTGGATGTCGCGCAACGTTTGGGCGCGCTGCTCGAACAACGAATGGGCAGCGAAGTGGTTTTCACACGCGGCGACGATACGTATATTCCGCTGGAAGAACGCACCCGGATTGCCAACCAACGTAAGGCGGATTTGTTTCTCTCGATTCATGCGAATTCTTCGCCGGTGCGTTCGGTGACGGGCGTGGAAACCTACGTTCTGAATTTCACCCCCACGCATGGGTCCAACGAACTGGCCGCGCGGGAAAATGCATCTTCCTCCCGGTCCATGCACGACCTGAAAGAGCTGGTTGAAAAAATCGCGGCTGTGGACAAAGCCAATGAATCGCGGGAATTCGCGTCCCGTTTGCAGACGTCTTTGTCGTCAATGCCGTCCAGCCATAGTTTAGATCCGGCGCGCAATCGCGGCGTGAAACGCGCCCCGTTTGTGGTGTTGATCGGCGCGTCCATGCCCAGCGTTCTGGCGGAAATCGGCTTTCTCACCAATAACGAGGAAGAAGCGCTGCTGCGCAAGCCGGAGCATCGCCAGCAAATCGCGGAAGCCCTTTTCAAGGGTATTGCCAGCTACGCCGAAACGCTCAGCCGTTTCGACCTGGCTCGAAAAGCCGATTGAGCGTTTCCAGCCACGCACGCTGTTGGCGCGTGGGCCTGATGGTCTCTTTCCAGTGTGCGCGAAACTGCTGAATGCGATGTTTCTGTTCGCGCTTCAAATGCTTTGCCAATGCATGGGACGGCGCGTCATCATCACGCGAATTACGAAGTGAGATGTCGCGCACCAGATGGCGAATCATCCGGCAGTCGTTGGCATGGCCCAGGCAGGCTTGTATGCCGCGCAGTTCTGCGATCATTTCGCTTAGACATCTGGGATAAAAGGTCTGAAAGAGTTCCAGCGAATAGCGCAGGCGTTTGGCCACTAAGCGAAACCGGTGGAGTTGGCGTGCCGTGCTTCCCTGAAGTGCGGCTTCGTTTCCGCGCCGCAGATAGTTGTCAGCCAATGTGAGTAAGCGGGCACCAGCATTTCCCTGTGCATCGCAAACCCGGGAAATTGTTTCCGCTGGTTCCTGGTTGACCAAAAATGTGCCAATCTGGGTGCGAAGTTGCCCGGCGAAAAACTCTCGCTGGGCGGCCAACACTTCCATCAACACTTCCATCCATGGCACTGGCGCTCCGGCGTGATCTGCGTCCGCGTGATGGACGCTGCGATGCGGCGCGGATTGAAGCCTGGCGATGGCGATGTCGCGGTCTCGCACTTTGCCGGAGCAGGCAAGCATTTCCTCCCAGCAGGATGACGCCGCGCGATTACCTCCGATGGCCATTCGCGTTGCCTGGGTATAGCGGCGAAGCGAAATGCGCAGTTGGTGGACCGCGTCCGCATCGGCTTGCTGCCCGGCGGATTCGATCTTGTCGTGCAGCAGATGGGAAAGGCGGCAGGCCTGTTCCGCGGCATGTGCCGTGAAGTTGTGCACCGAGCCGCGCTGGTTTGCGTTGGTCATGGCCGTGGTTCCGCTCCCGGACCTCCGATTCCTTGCCAAAGAACAGAGGCAAGTCGATGACTCTACTGAAGTCCATTATAGCGATGAGCGCTCGATCAAGATTCGATCGAGACTCGGTCCAAAAAATGTAGAGTACTGGGCCCCTGATTGAATCATGTTTGAGTCACGTTTAGTCTTGACTCGGAGTGCGATGCGCGGTACAAATGAAGACTCCCCCGGTGCTACGGGCAATCGTAGTGGCAGTGCAGTAGAAGTTACAACAAGCGAGAACGAGAGAGACCCATCACCCCTATGAGCACCGCAACCGGAGTGCGGACCGCACTCGAAAAACCTTTGCCAGCCGGCATGCCGGAGAAACTGGTGATGCAAACCTTGGCGCACGAGTTGCGGCAACCGCTGAGCGCGATGGAATCGATCGCCTATTATTTGGATTTGGTGCTGGCCCGCGGCGATCAACGCGCGCGCGATCATGCATTGCGCTTGCACGGGTTGGTGGAACAATCGAACTGGATTCTTTCGTGCGCGCTGGAGATGGCGCTGGATGTGTCGACGGTTTCGCCGCCGGTGCTGGTGGATCTGACGGAGATGATCACGCAGGCGATCGCCGCGCATTTGCTGCCGGGGCAGACGGGCCCTGATTTGCACTTTGCCGAACAGCTTCCGCTGGTGGCGCTCGATCCAGCGCGCGGGCGGGTGATGATGGCGAATCTGCTGGCGCTGTTTGACCGGCTGGCGGAGCGTCCGCATCGGGCTTGTGTGACGGTGGCTGCGGATTCTGCTGCGGGTATTGTGGCTTTGGAGATTGTGGCTCCGGTGGATTGCGAGAATCCGCGCGAGCTAACGCCCAAAGAGTTATCGTGGGGTGCGGGTGGGACCATGGGCTTGGAGAGTATGCGTCGAGTGGCGCAGGCGCACGGCGGCGATCTGACGTATTCGGCGGATTCAGTGGATGGATATCGGGCGCGGATGACGTTGCCGGCACAGGGTGGCGTTTAGCTGGTAGTGAGACCTACTGCGAAATCTTTTGCCTTATATACCGATAACACGAGTTGGCCCGACTTCGCGACAAGCGTCCGCGCCAAAGGTCATGTTGGCCGGGAAATTTGCAAAAACCGCATCATCCCCCGATCAATGCCAATACTTTCGCTCTTACCTCAGCTAATTCGACTTTCGAGATCACCGATTTGCGAGTAGCTTTGCGGCTGCGCCAATCGAGGCTTTTGATTTGGTCGGCCAGTACAGCGCTTTGTGGTGAAGCGGCGATCAGGACTTCGAAGGGGTAGCCTTTGATTTGCGTGGTCATGGGGCAACAGACCATCAGGCCGGTTTTGCTGCTGTAGGCTGCGGGGCTGAGGACCAATGCGGGGCGGCGTCCGGCTTGTTCGTGTCCCGCTTGCGGCGTGAAGTTTAACCAAACTACATCACCGGCGTCCGGTACATAGGTTTTCGGCACTGGATTGCAGTGTCACCAGACTTCTTTGCCTTCGGGTGCTCCGAAATCAACGGCGGCGTGCTGATTTTTGGGCGTGATGTTTTTCAGGAGATCCGCGATGACGAAGGTCTTTTGGTGTACGGGTTCGATGACGATGCGGCCGGATTCCTCACGGACGTCGACGGCGGCGTCCAGGTCCAGGTGCATTGCTCGCATGACAACCGCGGGAATGCGGACGGCGGCGCTGTTGCCCCATTGCTTTACGGTGGTTTTCATGGTGATCCTGATGTATATACGAAGTATACACGACGGGGCGCTTTCCGTCGCACACTTACGTGTGGCGGCTTGGTGCCGTTTAGGGGCGGCGGACGGCGCTTGGACCCCGCGTCCGCTGGCGCGACGGCGTCAACAAGATCCGTCAACAAAACTCGCGCCAGTGTGGTCTCCTCTGGTAAAATAGAGAGTTCAGGCCGCACCTCGATTCCACTCCTTGAGGGCGGCTTTGTTGTAGCTGAGCGCGTCACGATTGGCGTGACCGATCACGAGGAGAAACGCATTGGCAGATCCACAAGACCCGACTATACCCGCTACACCACCATCTTCAGCAGGGGCACCGCCGGCGCCTCCGCAGGATCCTCCCGGGCAAATGCCTTTGGGCGGGGACGGCGGCAACAAGAACAACATCCCCATCAATATCGAAGATGAAATGCGGCGTAGCTACCTGGATTACGCCATGAGCGTGATTGTGGGGCGGGCGCTGCCGGATGTGCGCGATGGGTTGAAGCCGGTGCATCGGCGCATTCTGTACATGATGCAGGAGATGGGTCTGCATCATAATCGTCCGACGAAGAAGAGCGCGCGTGTGGTGGGCGATGTGATGGGGAAACTGCACCCGCACGGCGACTCCGCTATTTATGATGCGTTGGTGCGCATGGCGCAGCCGTTTTCGCTGCGCTATCCGTTGATTGACGGGCAGGGGAATTTTGGCTCGGTGGATGGAGATCCGCCGGCGGCGATGCGCTACACCGAAGCGCGGTTGGCGAAGATTGCCGCGAGTTTGCTGGAAGATATCGACAAGGAAACGGTCGATTTTAAGGCTAACTACGACGATACAGAAGTTGAACCGGAAGTATTGCCCACGCGCGTTCCGAATCTGCTGATTAACGGCAGCGAAGGTATTGCGGTGGGTATGGCGAGCAAGATTCCGCCACATAATGTCTCGGAAATTGTGGAAGCTTGTATTGCGGTAGTGCAGAATCCGGCGATTCAGCTGCCGAAATTGCTCGAGATGGTACAGGGTCCGGATTTTCCGACGGGCGGCATTATTCTGGGGCGCGAAGGGATCTACGATTACTTCAAAACCGGGCGCGGTTCGTTAAAGATTCGGGCGAAAGCGGCGACGGAGAAATTAGGTAAAGACCGCGAGTCCATCATCGTCACGGAATTGCCGTATCAGGTGAATAAGGCGCGGCTGATTGAATACGCGGCAGGCCTGGTGAACGAGAAAAAGCTAGAAGGAATTTCGGAAATTCGCGATGAGAGCGATCGCGACGGCATGCGCATTGTGTTCGAATTGAAGCGCGGCGAACAAGCGGAAGTGATCCTGAACAATCTGTACAAGCAAACACAGATGCAGGTGAGCTTTGGCGTGATTTTGCTGGCGATTGTGAACGGGCAGCCGCGTGAAATGGGGCTTCTCGACGCGATCAAGCGCTTTATTGAACATCGGCTTGACGTGGTGCGCCGGCGCACGGATTATTTGTTGCGCAAGGCTCGCGAGCGTGAACATATTTTGTTGGGATTCCAGCGGGCGCTGAATAACTTGGATCAGGTGATTGCGCTGATCCGGGCGTCGAAGAATCCGAAGGAAGCGCGCGAGGCGTTGATGGCTTACATCACGCCGGACGAAGCGAAAGAGTACGCCAAGCTGATTGACGCGGGCGAACGGGGTCCGCGGTTTAGCGAAAGACAAGCCCAGGCCATTATCGAACTGCAACTGCAACGCCTGACGGGCATGGAGCAGCAGAAAATCATCGATGAATTGGCCGAAATTCAGGTGCTAATCGCTGGTTATTTGGCGATTTTGGGTTCTGAAAAAGTGTTGCGCGAAGTTGTCGTGAAAGAATTGAAGGAAGTTCAGAAAGATTACGGCGACGAGCGGCGGACACAAATCGTGGAAGACACCGGCGAGATCAAGCTGGAAGATCTGGTGCAGGTGGAAGACGTGGCGGTGACCGTTTCGCGCGGCGGGTACCTGAAGCGTACAGCGGTGGACACTTATCGCCGGCAAACCCGCGGCGGCAAAGGACGCATCGGCATGGGCACGCGCGCTGAGGATGTAGTGGAGCATTTGATTATTGCTTCGACGCACGCCTATTTGTTGATCTTCACGAATAAGGGCCGCGTGTATTGGCTGAAGATATATAATATTCCCGATGCGGGGACCACAGGTAAGGGTAAACACAGTTCCGGACTGATTAACTTGCAGCCGGATGAAACGGTGACCGCGTTTTTGCCGGTGAAAGAATTTATAGCTGGTAAATTTATCGTGATGGTGACTAAGAAGGGCGTGATTAAGAAGTGCGAACTGACGGAGTTTGATAATCCGGTGTCGCGCGGAATTATTGCGCTGGCGATTGATGAGGACGATGAATTGCTGGCGGCCAGGTTGACCAACGGCGAAAATTACATCTTCCTGGGGTCGCACGAAGGCATGGCGTGCCGGTTCAAGGAAGCTGACGTGCGTTCGATGGGCCGGCCGGCTCGCGGTGTGCGGGGGATGGAACTCGAAGAAGGCGACTATCTTGTGGGCGTGGAGGTTGTCGAAAAAGACGGCTTGCTGCTCTCGATTTCCGAGCACGGCTCGGGCAAGCGAACGCCGCTCGAGGATTACCGCTTAACAGCGCGCGGGCGCAAGGGCGTAATCAATATGAAGACCACCCCGAGGGTGGGTAAAGTGGTGGCCATTCTTTCGGTGAAGGAAGACAGCGAACTAATGATCATCACCAAGCAAGGGCAGATTATCAGAATCGATTCGAAGGAGATCCGGCAGGCCGGGCGGTCGACGCAAGGCGTGAAACTGGTGACCTTGGAGACCGGCGATCAAGTGGCGGCGGCGAGTTTGATTCCGGATACGGAAGTGGTCGGTCCGCAGGAAGATTTGCCGTTACAGTAGAGACAGTTCGGCTGAGGCGTAATGGGGGGTGGGTTGACGTTGGCGTCGATCAGCCTCCTTTTCGTTTCGTCTCCGGTCTGGCGACCGGGGCTACCAAGTTTTTGAACCCGCTCACTTTGGTCGCGGCTCGGAAGCGTGGTATGCCTATTTTCCTTTCAGGGCCCTTTGCTGCCACTATCAGAAGGCAGCGTCAGAGTGCTGTTACGTCAGCACCAGACGACTCATATCTCCCAATTCCCCTTTGCCAAGGAGCTTTACGTTTCCTCCGACGTCCGGACGACGAAGAACGCCGTGAGCCGGTACTCAGTGAGCTAACACCCGGACTGCTTGATTGCATTGTGGGAGTGTGTGCGTCCGGTGGGGTTGTGTGACGGATGGATGTCGTGGGAAGCAAAGCGGAATAGGTGGTTCCGTTCGCAGTTCCGTTAATTCGGCCGGCTCCGCGTTTTCACCCATTCTTGTGCGGACTTTTTGGCTTGGTCGATTTGTTCGGGCGTCACACGCTTGGTCAGGTCTTCGATCAGTTTCTTGGCGGTGGGTTCGCCTTGCATGGTCGCGATCATGAACCATTTGTAAGCTTCGACGGGGTCTTTGGGGGCTCCTTCGCCGGTGTCGGACATGAGGCCAAGGGCCGTTAGCGACATGGGGAAGCCCTGGTCGGCGGCTTTGTGGAGCCAAGTAGCGGCTTCTTTGGAGTCTTTGGGAACTCCTAAGCCGCGGAGGTAAACCACACCAACGTCGTATTGGGCGGCGGCGAATCCCTTGTCGGCGGCCTGGCGGTAGAGCTTCAGCCCGTCGGTTTCGTTCTTGGGGACTCCGCTGCCGCTCATGTACATGGTGCCGAGGGCTTCCATGGCTTTGGCGTCATCGTGCTCGGCGGCTTTGCGATACCAGGCGACGGCTTCGACGTCACTCTGTTTGACGCCCAGGCCGTTGTGAAAGAGATCGCCGAGATAGAATTGGCCGGCGGTGTTGCCTTGGTCGGCGGCTTTGCGAAACCAATTGGCGGCTTCGACGGGATCCTGCTTGATCCCGCGTCCGGCGAGATATGCCAGGCCCAGGTTGGCTTGCGCTTCGGGATGGCCTTGATTGGCGGCTTTGATGAACCAGGAGACGGCAAGATCATCGTCAACGGGCACGCCGAGTCCACCGCCGTAAAGAGCGCCGAGGGCGGATTCCGCTTGGAGATCACCTTGATCGGCGAGAGGGCGCAGGATGGTGAGGGCTTTGGCGTAGTCACGCTTTTGAATGGCCGCGCGGGCGTCGGCGTAGGTGGGCGCGGGGGTGGATGGCGATGCCGATTGGGGTGGCGCCGACTTTGGTGCTGGTGTTGGCGCGGTCGTCTGTGCGCAAAGGATGGCGGTGGCCAATAACGTCAAAGAAATGTGGACGGCGAATTTCACGTAGATGTCTCCCAAATAGTGCTTACGTTCCACTCTACACGTTTTTGGCAACTACAATAGGCATATGGACGCAGTTTTGATGGCGGTCGCCGCAGCGCAAGTAATCGCACAGAAAGAGCAGCAGCTTTTCGCTCATCTGCTGGAGTTGGGCAGCGTGATTGTGGCGTATTCGGGTGGCGCGGATTCGGCGTATTTGGCATGGGCTGCGAAGCAGGCGTTGGGTGATGGGGCGGTGGCGATTACGGCGGATTCGGCGTCGTTGCCGGAAACTCATAGAAGAGACGCGGAAGATTTTGCGCGGGAGCATGGCATCCGGCACGAATACATTGCAACGCGGGAGTTTGATAACCCCGATTATGTGGCCAACAATCCGGACCGCTGTTTTCATTGCAAGGACGAGTTGTTCGCGCGATTGGCAGAAGTAGCGCGGGAGCGGGGCATTGGGCACGTGGTTTACGGCGTGAATGTAGACGATTTGGGAGACTACCGGCCGGGACAAAAAGCGGCGGCCAATCATCAGGTGAAACGTCCTTTGGTGGATGCCGGTTTGAGCAAAGCCGAGATTCGCGAACTATCGAGGCGCGCAGGATTGGTGACGTGGGACCGGCCGGCTTCGGCGTGTCTGAGTTCGCGGATTCCGTATGGGACACCAGTGACGATTCAGAATGTGAGGATCGTGGATCGCGGAGAAGAAGCGATTCGGGCTTTAGGCTTCCGGCAATTCCGCGTGCGCTTTCACGGAGAGGTGGTGCGGATTGAGATTGCTCCGGGTGAACTGGAACGCGCCATGAATTTAGAAATGGCCGCGAAGTTCACGGCGATTTTCAAGAAGCTGGGTTTTCATTTTGTGACGCTGGATCTGGAAGGGTATCGGCAAGGGGCGCTGAACGCGGTGCTGCATTCTTCCGCTTTACATCAGGTGGAGTGAATATACCTGCAATGGAGTGAATTTCGCGATCGCCGTGAAGTCGCGGTCGCGATGCCAGATGGGAATGTCGTTCTCAATTGCAATCGCGGCTATTAGGCAATCCGCCGCTGACCGGATCGTATAACCACGGCGTCTGCCATCCCGATAGATGTGGGCTGCTTTAACGAAGAGATCAGAAGTTAGGGGTTCACTCAGTATGGGGAATGAGAGCAGCCGTTCTTTGAAGGATTCAAATCGTGCGGGATCGGCGAACCCTTGAAGAACCTCTTGAATAACGGGACTGCAAGTAACGCAGTCATCCACTCGGCTTTCGAGCACGGGCAGACGCTTCGGGTCGATGATGAAATCAATCCAGACAGAACTATCGACGAGAATCATGCGCGCGCCTTCTTGCGCTTCTTTCTGGGCGGGGGAGCGTCTCGGCGCATTTCCAACAGATCGCCCTGCCATAAACCCTTGCCCATGAATTCGATAATGCTTCGAGCCTTATGCTGGCGTACCGCCTCTGCTAATACTTTGTTGACGGTGTCGGAATAAGTTTTGGTCCCAAAGATGCGGCGGGCGGCCTCCAGCACTTCCCCATCTAACACAAGATTTGCGCGTTTCATGTGTATAGTATACCGCGCATAAACGCCGCACACTTACGTGTGGCGGCTGGGTGCTAAGTGTTCTGCGGGCTTGGTTGATTTGCAGAAACGGCGTTGATCGCGGCGGCTACGGCCAGCACCACCACGCACCCAATAAGGTTGTACCAAAGGTAGGCGATGTTGGTGAAGGCGGCTACGGCGAAGGTGACGGCCTGGCCTGCGAGGACGGCCCAGAAGGCGGGGGTGCCTCCGATGCGCTTCATGAAAAAGGCGATGACGAAGACGCCGAGCATGCTGCCGTAGAAGAGCGAACCGACCTGATTTACCAGCTCAATTAATGCGCCATAGCCTTGCGCGAAGTTGGCGAATGCGACGGCGTAGGCTCCCCAGAAGACGGTGGCAATGCGGGAGGCCATCAGGAAATGGCGGTCGTTGCCCTGGCGATGAAAGTGACGCTGGTAGACGTCAATCATGCTGACCGTGGCGAGGGAATTAATTTCGCCGGAACTGGCGGACATGGCGGCGGTGAAGATCACGCCCAGGATCAGGCCGACGATACCGCGGGGAAGATATTTTGTGACGAAGGAAAGAAAGATGTAATTGGTGTCGTTTTCTTTGGTGAGTTTGTTGGCATCGGCGCGGACGATGTCGAGTTTCTTTTGTGCGGCGCGGAAATCGCGAATGGCAGCGACATCGCCTTGGGCAGATTTGGCGATCACACGCGCGGCGGATTGGCGTTCTGAAAATGCCTGATCGAAACGCGATTGCAGAGCAGGGTATTCCGCGCTGGCTTTCACGCGGTCCATCTCAATGGGATGGAACAGGATGGGCGGCTGCACGAACAGAAAAAACACGAACACCATGGCGCCGATGAAGAGAATCATGAACTGCACGGGCACTTTTGCTATGGCATTGAGGAGCAGGCCGAGGCGGCTTTGGCCGATCGACTTGCCGGTGAGGTAGCGCTGGACCTGGCTTTGGTCGGTGCCGAAGTATGCCAGCATCAGGAAAGTTCCGCCGATCAGGCCACTCCACAGGTTGTAGCGACTGTTGGGGTCGAAGTGAGTGTCGACGGCATTGAGGCGTCCGGCGGCGCCGGCGAGTTTCACGGCGTCAAAAAACGTAATGTCGGCGGGGAGTTTCGAGATGGCGATGACCAACGCAAGAATCAGCGCGGCCATGATAACGGTCATCTGTTGAACATCAGCCCAGGTGACGGCTTTAATGCCGCCGGTGGTGGTGTAGAGAATCACTAGGCCGCCCATCAGGATCGTCGTCCAGTGAAAAGACCAGCCGAGGACGACGGACATCACGATGGACGGAGCGGCGATGGCGATGCCCGCGCCCAGGCCGCGGCCAATCAAAAAAATGATGGTGACCAGCGTGCGGGTTTTGATGTCGAAGCGCTGTTCCAGATATTCATACGCCGTGTAGACTTTGGCGCGGTGAAAAATAGGCACGGCGGTGGCGCACAGAATCACCATCGCGATGGGCAAACCGAAATAGAACTGCACGAAACGCATGCCGTCGCTGAAGCCTTGGCCGGTGGTGGAGATAAAGGTGATGGCGCTGGCCTGGGTGGCCATGATGGAAAGGCCCATGGCGTACCAGGGCATGGTTTTTCCGGCCAGCAGGAATTGATTGACGTTCGATGACCCGCGCCCGCGCCACAGGCCGTAGGAGACCAGAAATACCAGCCAGCCAAACAGGACGATCCAGTCAAGGGTGGTCATGTTTGTACGGTTCGGATTGAAATGGGACGCTGGCTTACGCTCGCGGCTTGGTGCTGGTGGTTGAAGACGCTGGTTCTCATAGACGGCCACTTAGATTTGGTTGGGTGCGTAGTGCCGGGTGAAGAGCCAGAAGAGAAAAATGACGGCGGCCAGATAGATGAGCACAAAACGATAGACCCTGGGCCATTGGCCGAGGAAGGGTGGCGGTTCATCCAAAATGGATTTCTCCGGAATTTCTTTTTCGTTTTTTTCCACCGGCATTTGTTATTGAACTTTCGCCGCGCTCAGTAGATTGGCAAACAGGCGATAGGCTCCGGGGACTCCGGCGGGCAATTCGCGGAACCAGTCGTAGGAAGTAGAAATGTAGGCGCCTTTGCCATAGCGGGTGTACAGTTCGCCGCCTAGCTGGGGCTTTTCACCGGGGTCGTGCGATTCCAGAACGCTGATGTAGCGGGGGTCCCATTCGGAAGGCAGGTTCAAACTGCGCTCCTGCACCCAGCCCTCAAAATCGCGCGGGGTGATCTCGTTAGGGTAGTGCAGCAAAATAACATTTGGGTTGGGAAATGTTACGGGCGCTTCTTCAATGGTCACACGGTCGCGCCCGGTTTTGATGGGATAGGGACCGATATGGGCGAGCGTGGAGGTTTCGGGAACAGGCGTGCCGGGAGGTCCGCCATCGGGCGTGTTGTATTGGACCACGAGAGTGCCACCGTCTTCCGCGTATTTGAAAAGGCGCTGATAATTTACGCGCAGATCGGGACGCGTATTGAAGGCGCGAACGCCGGTGACGATGGCGTCGAATTTACTGAGGTCGCCGCGGGCCAGATCTTGCGCGGAAAGAAACGTCACTTCGCTGCCCAGTTGACGGAGGGCGTCGGGGACTTCGTCGCCGGCTCCATTGATGTAGCCGACGTTGTGCGCGAGGTTCTTGACTTCCGTCCTGACGAGACGTGCTTCGGATGGAGGGAAGAGCGTCTGCGCCGGGATATGCGGATAATCGATGACGCGGGTGCTAGTGGCAATATCGGTATTGTTCACCCTGGCCACGGCGCGCAGGGTTCCGTCCGACTCCCCGTTGGGCGGAGTGAGAGTGAAAGCCAGCACGGTTTGTTCGTCAGTCGCGGTAAGTTCGAAATGGCGGGTGGCGGGCTCAATCTTCCAACCGGTTGGCGCTTCCAGATGTAAATCGCCGGAGGACTTACCGAGGTTCGATCGCACGGGAATTTCGACGGAGCGCGACTTGTTGTCGGGGAATACCAAAGCGGTGCCCCCGAAGTCGACACTGACGGGCGGAACGATGGCGAGAGGACGGGTGAGCTCTCCGTAGACGCGGTCAACATAACGATGTTCCAAGGGACGCGAGAGAGTGATCTCGGTGCCGGCAACTTTGAAACGGAATTCGGCGCTAAGTGTGGCAGGGTTTTCGGCGTTGCCCAGATCGAGGGGACCCTTCACCTGATACATGGCGGCGTCTTTGGGCAGCTGCAGCCAACGGGGCTGGGAGTAGGGCTGGGTTTGCGGAATCTTTACGTTCACCTGATACTGGCTGGGTTGATTCAGCTTCAGCAGCGCGGACGCAACGGAAACGGGCGGAACACCGTCGATACCGGTGAGCGTCGCACCTAAAATCGTCACATCGGTTGGATTGCGGGCGAGTGCGGTAAGCGTCACTTTGATGGTGCCGCCCGGTGTGATGGCGAATTTATCGGACTGCGCTTCGGCGGCGATGCCTGCGGCCAGCGCGATGGTTTCGTCCAACTCTATCAACTTGCGCGCGGCGATGGGATTGTCCACATTACCCGCAGCAAGCGCGGCGATTTGGGGACGGATCTTGGCGAGCGCCGGGACCAGCGCTTCGGGATGTGCGGGCGCGAAGGCTGCGGCCGCGGCAGTCAACTCGTTGGTGATCTGTCCGCCGCCAGGCAGGCGGGACCAAGTGAGATTGATGTCCTGAAAAATGTCCTTGGTTGCCTTGTCTCCCTTGTCGGTGACAAAGTAGTTCACCAGCGCGCCTTTGCGTTCGGCGGTGCCCATGGACTGGCTGCGGTGCTGGCTGCGGCTCATGCCGGCGATTTCGTTGTAGGAGAAGCCGAGTTCGGGATCGTAGGCGCCCAAGTCGATGGCAAGCTTGTCGGGAATGGCTTCGAGTTCTTTTTCGGCGGCTGGATTGAACGCGGCCAGATTGGTCATCAGGCGCTGCGCCTGCCAGGTTTTCACGTACCTCAATTGTTCTGGAAACTTGCTGGGATCGGCGGCGGCGGTGAAGGCTTCCTTACTTAAGATTGCTGAGGCTTGGTGTTGGCCGTGACCATCACGCGGAGTGCCGGAGAAGCGCAGAATGATTACGTCGGGACGGAATCGGCGGATGGCCCAAACGACGTCACCCAGAACTTTTTCGCGCGGCCATTTGGTGCCCAAGGTTTCGCTGGCGGTTTTCGTAAAGCCGAAATCAATGGCGCGGGTGAAATACTGCTCCGCCCCATCAATGCGGCGAGCAGCGAGAAGTTCCTGGGTGCGAATGATGCCGAGTTCGTCGCCTTGTTCGCTGCCGATGAGATTTTGCCCACCTTCGCCGCGGGTGAGCGAAAGATACGCGGTGCGCACGTGGCGGCCTTTGGCCAAGTAGGCCAAAAGAGCGGTATTTTCGTCGTCGGGGTGGGCGGCGATCATCATCACGCTACCCAGGTTGTTGAGTTGGTCCAACATCAACCGTATTTTGGCTTCGCCGGCCACGCTGCGTTGAGCGGGGAGGGGAAGCGTGGCGAGTGCGGCGATAGCCCAAAGGGCGAGGGGCCGGCGCGAAGAGGTGAACGCAAGTTTAACGGCGGAAGTCACAAAAATAGGCCTTTAGAGTGCACGTGCTGGCAAGGTGTCCTCAATAGATGTTATCTTAACCGAATTTGATTCACGACAGCCGAATTTGATTCACGACAGCCAAATTTGATTCACGACAGCCGAATTTGATTCACGACAGCCGAATTTGATTTACGACAATGTTTGGACTCCGGTCTGGCGGCGGGAGCTACCGGTAGGAGTTACCGTTATGGGGGGGAGCCTATTTCCCGCCGGCCTTGACGTAATTGCGGATCACCTGATTTACGTAGTTCTGAGTTTCCGGATAAGGCGGGATACCTTTGTACCGATCCACAGCTTCGCTGCCGGCGTTGTAGGCCGCCAGGGCTTTGGGAACGTCGCCTTCATAGCGAATCAGCAGCTCGCGCAACAGGCGGGCCCCAGCCTGGGTGTTTTGCACGGGATCGTTGGGATCGGCGGAAAGTTTCCTAGCGGTTTCCGGCATCAACTGCATGATGCCAAGCGCACCTTTGGCAGAAACGGCGTCGCTGCGGAAATTGGATTCAACACGGGCGACGCTTTCGACGAGGGAAGATGGCAAGCCGGAATCGGCAGCAGCTTGGCGAAGCAGCACGCGAGGATTGGTTTCAGGCGCAGTAGCCACGGCCCTAACGGGAACGGGATTCGTTAAGACGGCCGGTGGAGCGGGATCGTCAAAGGCTTCAAAGGACGCAATGGCGCTGGTGGGCAGGTCGGTGTAGCCGCGGCCGGCGTGCAGGCGCAGAACACCGTCCACTAATTCATGGCGGTCAATCTTGATCCGGGAGCCGGTGGTGAGGAGCGCGAATTCACCGGCGAATAAAGACGAAGCGGTAAGAATGATGCCAACAAAAAACGCGAGACTGAAGCTGCCGAGGGGCATCTGGTTCCATCGTGCCTGAAAAATCGGCCGGAAATCAAGTCTGTGCGAAGGCGGCCATGCCTATGCTGAGTGCCATCAGTACTACCGAGCTGCCAAACAGCATTGAAGTGCGGCCTTCCGCCGCCGCAAACTCATTCCACAGCAGCAATCCGCAGAGACTGGCCAACAGGACGTGCGAGTTGCTGAGCGCAAAGGTGAGAAGTGGAGTGGGCCGGGCGCCGGTTGGCGCGGCCCATGCCAAAAGAAAAGCTGCGAAGCCGATGGCTGCCACGATCCCACCCAAAAGACCCAGTACGTGATTGCGCACGCCGCCCTTGAAGTAGTCGCTAAGGTTTAGGGAGCGTCCCAGTACGGGAAAATTCCAAAAGAGCGGACTAAAAAAGAGCGCGGCGGCCAGCAAACCGGCGCCGAACATCAACGCGGCGCCGTAGGGCGCGACGCCATCATCACCCAAGCGGCCCTGGTCTAGAATGGAGCCAAACAGGCCCATAAAAATGCCACTGAGAACACCCAGCAGGATGCCGCGGCCCGGAGGAACCGGTGCAGCGGAGCGCAAGCGAGGGTCACGCGGATCTGGACGGATGGCTGCATGTTCGGCGGCGTGGCGGGCGGCGTCCGCCCGGGCTGCGTGGGCATAGGCGGCGATCACCACGGCTGCCAGGGAGCAGGCGGCGGCTATGGCTTGCGGCACCATATTCGCGCGGCTGCCATTCAAGATGGTGAGGCCGATGGTGATGGCCAAGCTAAGGCCCAAAGAAATGGTGAAGCCGACGGCAATTCCGGCGGTGGCGATGGCGGCAAGCAGCAGATAACTGCCCAAGCCAAACGTGAAGCCGGCCCCCAGACAAAAAGCGATCTTGCGGTATCCAGCGATGGCAAGGTTGTCCTGGAACGTCAATTCTTTCGCGTTGAAAGAGCCTACAGTGACCGCCGCCAAGCCGGCCAGCAAGGCGAAGCCGACGGCGAAATCGAGCACGTAGAGTTCATAGCGCCACCGGGTTGCCATCTTGAGCGTATTGGCCCAGAGTCCCCAGCAGCACAGGCCTGCCACCAGGAGCATCAGTGACACTTCATAAGAAGTGGACAGTAGCATTGTTTGAGATCGCGCCTTCCGGAAATCTGCACAAGTCCAGCGGCCAAAACAATTATACCTGTTTATGGAGTTTATGCTGGGCGGTTAATGTCCGTCGCTTTTGGCGCCTGGTGCGAGGCTGTCAGCGGCTTTTAATGGAAACTGCGCGCCTTGCGGCACAGGCACCAGCATTTGCTCCTTGCGGTAAATCAAGGTAGACGTATTGTAGCTGGCAATCTCAAATCCGTGGCCGTGGGTGATGGCGTCGGTGGGGCAGGCTTCCACGCAATAGCCGCAGAAAATGCAACGGCTGTAATCGATGTTATAAGCCTTGGCGTAGCGTTCTCCACCGCTGATGCGCAACTGGTCTGTGTTTTCGGCGGCTTCAATATAGATGCATTGGGCCGGACACGCCGCGGCGCACAGAAAGCAGGCTACGCACTTTTCCAGGCCGTTTTCGTCGCGTTGCAACTCATGCACACCGCGAAAACGTTCCTGAAACTTGGCGGGGGCGTCCGGGTAATCCTCGGTAATGGTGGGATTCAGCATCTCCTTGAAGGTGATGCCCATGCCCTTGGCGATGGCCGCGGCGCCGCCAAACACTTCTGCTATTTTCGATGCCATGTATTCTCCAGCTTAGCGTATTTTGTCTTGGTTTTTCGCTTTTGCCGCTTCCCGGTCTGCGTTACTTGGACCCAGGCTCCTGCGCCTGCTGCTCGCTCACGAACTTCAAAATATCGAAGTGCTTTACTTCGCGGCCGGGAAAGAAACTGTTCACCGCGTCCTGCTCCTCGGTGAATACTTCGAAAACCGTATGCAGTCTGGTTAAGGCCAGCAACTCTACGTTGCGCCGATTCACCTTCAAAAGCTTGAGTGAGCCGCCGGCCTTTTTAAGTTGAGTGTAGGAAATGACCATGGCCCCCAGGCCGGTGGAATCGATGTAGTCGGTGGGGCCCAGATCCAGAACCACACGGATCTGTTGCTTGGCCAAGGCTTCGTCCATGGCTTTCCGAAGAGTACCGGATTCCTGGGCGGTGATGCGCCCGTCGGCTGACAAAATCAGAATCCCTTCGCGTTCGTGCGCTTTGATGTGCAGGCTCATGTTGGGTTTGAGTAACTCTTTGAGAAACTACGCCGGTAGGGAAGCGGCCGTCGGCTGCGCCGCGCTTGGCCTGGCTGGCTCTGGCTTGGCCAGTGGGAAGCGCAAGACGAAGCGGGTTCCTTCGCCCAGCTTGCTCTCCACTGAAATGGTGCCGTCGTGGGCGGAGACGATCCAGGAGACAAAACTCAAGCCCAGACCCAGGCCTTGGATCTTGTTGGTTTGGGGATCGCGAACCCGGTAGAAGCGGTCAAAGATATGCGGCAGATGGTCGGCGCGGATGCCAACGCCCGAATCCGACACGACCACACGGAGCCAGTCCTGGGGTTCGTCATAATGATTGAAACCATAGCCGGCCTGGACGGGCTTCTCGCCGGTTCTTTTGTCGTCACTGGTTCTGTTATCGGTGGTTCTGTTTGCGGTGGTTCTGTTGTCGCTGCTCCGGTTATCGTCAAGCTCCGCGCCGGTGCTGATGTCCTTGGCGATGTCCATCTCCACTTTCACCGTGCCGCCTTGCGGCGTGTATTTCACGGCGTTGGACAGAAGATTGGAAAACAGCCGGTCCATTTGGGTACGGTCGGCATTGGTGAACACGCCCGGCAACAGGCGGGCGGTCAGCGTCAGATTCTTTTCCTCCGCCGGAATCTGGAATTGATCCACAATGTCGGCTACCACTTCGCTTAAATCAAGCGGTGCTTTTTGCAGGACTAATTGTCCGGATTCCGCTTGCGAAAGCAGTAAGAGCGCGCGCACAATGCTGGAAAGTTTTTCCACGTCCTCCAGCGCGTTGACGATGGCATCGCGATATTGTTCCGGGGTTTGCGCGGTAAACAGTGCAACCTCCAGTTGGCCCCGAATCGCGGTAAGCGGCGTGCGCAACTCATGCGAAACGTCGGTGGAGAACTGGCGGACTTGCTCGAAGCTCTGATTCAGCCGAGCCGTCATGCGGTTGAAGCTGTCGATCAGATGATCCAGTTCATCGCCGGCTCCGCGGGTGGGGATTTGCGCGGTGAGGTTTGAGCTGGTGATCTCCTGCGCTGTTTTCGCCACCGAATCGAGCGGGTCCAACGCGCGCGCCGACAAGGTCCAACCGAGCAGGCTGGCCAAGGCGATCACGCCCAATAACAAAAGCGCATAGCGGCGCGTGACGTTGTCGACCGTGCGTTCGTTGCTTTCCATGGAGCGGCCGAGGGCCATGAAATAGACCCGCCCGCGGGTGCCTAGCATCGCGCCCGCTTTGATCAGATACGGTACGCCGTTGGAATCGCGGCGCATATGAAACTCTGGTTTGGCAAGTTTCAGAATCCGGGCCACTTCCTCGGGCGAATCGATTCCGATGGACTGATAGGTTTCCGATCGTTCCAGCACTTTGCCTTTGTTGTCGGACAATAGATAGATGTGGCGCAGACGTTCGACAATATAGGCCTCTTCAGGGTCAGTCTGATCGGCAATCCAGATGGGAATGCCCTTATCAATGTGGAGATATCCTTTGGCCGCTCCCCATTCTTCTTCGAGCGTGGCCTGAGTGTCGTCGTAAAGTTCCAGCCGCACGGTCTCGCGGAACAGGAAGCCAACGGCAAACAGCAGAACGGCAAAGAACAGCACGTAGCTGAACGTTAAGCGAAAGCGCAGTTGCTTAAAGATATTCGGTGGCTTGCGCAGTGCCATGGCGAGTTTGGGCCTAGCCTACCTTTCCGCCTGCGGCATGACCGTTGAGCTGCGCTCCGGAATGTCCAGCAGATAGCCGATGCCGCGCACGGTCTGAATCATTTTGTCCGGATACTTTTCGTCGATCTTGCTGCGCAGGTGACGGATGTAAACGTCCACGATGTTGGTGAGGCCGTCGTAATCCATATCCCAGACGTGTTCGACAATCATCGTCCGGCTAAGCGGGCGGCCGCGATTGCGCATCAGGTATTCCAGAATGCTGAATTCCTTGGGGGCGAGTTCGATATTTTCACCAGCGCGAGTGACTTTACGGCGAATGCAATCGAGGGTGAGGTCGCCCACCTGTAAACGCTCCGGCATGGGCTGGCCGCTGCGCAAACGGGCGCGCACGCGGGCCAGGAGTTCGACGAACGCAAACGGCTTCACCAGATAATCGTCGGCTCCTACCTCGAAACCCTTCACGCGGTCGTCCACGCCGTCGCGGGCGCTCAAAATCAGAACTTGCGGACTCACTTTTCGATTGCGAATTTTCCCCAGCACGGCCAACCCATCCATGTCCGGCAGACCCAGATCCAGGATGATCAGGTCATATTCAGTGGCGTGGACCAGATTCAACGCCGAAGCGCCGTCGTTGGCCACGTCCACTGCATAGCCAGCGCTCTCCAGGCCGCGGGAAAGGAAATCGGCAATCCGCTTCTCGTCCTCTACGACTAGAATTCGCATGGGAGGATTCTCATGGAAATAGTGTACCTGTTTATCGACGGTTGGCGTTATTCACCGCCCGTCAAATACAACCCCGCTACGCCAATCACAATCAGTAGCGTGGAGGCTCCGCGCAGTAAAGTAACGTGTTCTTTGAACCAAATTGCACCAATCACCGCCACCATCAAGGTCCCCACGCCAGACCAAACCGCGTAGGCTGTTCCTACGGGGATGCGAATGATCGAAGCCGGTGCTTCCGAGGTGACGACTGACAGTCCATACAGGCTGCACAGATACATCGCAAACATCAGCACCGTGGGCCACAGCCGGGTCATGCCTTCGGTGAATTTCAAGGTTAGGGTCCCGCCCACTTCAAAGGCGATGGCCAGGAAGAGGATCAGCCAGTTCATGGTCAACATATTCGCATGGCTTCGACCATGCAGGTTACGCCGCGTTGCGCTTTGGAATACGTTGAATGGCTTTACCGCTCAGTTGGCGGGCCAGGTCCAACTCGTACGCGCTCTGCAGGTTCATCCAGAAATCAGCCGACATTCCAAAGTACTGGCCCAGGCGCAGGGCCGTGTCTGCCGTAACGTTGCGTTTTCCGGAGAGAACTTGATAGAGGCGGTTGGGTGGTACTTCGATTGCGCCAGCCAACTTCGCTGCCGAGAGCCCGATCTCATGAAGCTCGTCTGCGAGGACTTCGCCGGGGTGAATGGGTGTGCGTGCCATGGTTACCTCTTTTCCCGTTAGTGATAATCAACAATCTCGACGCTCGAAGGGCCGGGATCATCCTTGGCCCAACTAAAACAGATGCGCCACTGGTCATTAATACGGATGGAGTATTGCCCCTTTCGGTTGCCCTTCAGGGCCTCCAGCCGGTTGGAGTTGAGCGCGGCAAGATCGCCAACCGAAAACGCGGCGTCTAGAATTCTTAAACGCTTCTCAGCTTGGCGGCGAAAGGGTTCCCACTGGCGGACTTTTTCGCCGGCGGCAAGACGCTCCGTCGCTTTGTCACGATAGCTCCTTATCATCAGTCCCGATTCCATTATAGACGAGTGACGTCCAGCGTACAAAACACCTTTGCCGGAACATGCCGGAACACGCCGTTTGACTCGCCGCGCGATATACGATACGCTGCTCCGTCAAGGGGCATTGTGTTCTTGCGGCCCTTACAGCGGCAGTTTAAGGAGCAAGTTATGCGGAAGTTTTTGAATGAAACCGGTCATTTGGGTGCGGCAGTGGGCCTGCTGGCGGGCATGCTTTTGATGCCAGCCCCAGCGGCGAGGGCGGCTGAAGTCACACCCGGCGGCGTCGCTGAAATCCCTTTTGACGGCGACGTGAATTTTTTGCAGTTGCCCAAGGACATGTATCTGGGCGAGCCCTCCGGTGTGGCCGTCAATAGCAAGAAACACATTTTCGTGTTCAATCGAGGCAACACCACCGGCCCAGCCTACGGAGCCACCGCCGCCCAGTTGCTGGAGTTTGGTCCCGACGGCAAATACATCCGCGAAATCGGCAAGAACCTGTATGCATGGTCCTATGCGCATGACGTCCGCGTGGATAAAGATGACAACATCTGGGCCATCGATAAGGGCTCCGATATGATCATCAAGTTCAATCCCGAAGGCCGCGTGATGATGGTGTTCGGACGCAAGAAAGAAGCCTCTGATGAAGCCGGTCCGTGGACCCGCGTATCGCCGCCGCGCCCCGCGGTGGACGGCCAATTCCGCCAACCGACCGACGTCACTTGGGATCCGCAGGGCAACATCTTTATCAGTGACGGTTACATCAATTCGCGGGTGGCCAAATACGACAAGAACGGCGATTGGGTGAAGCAGTTTGGCAGTTACGGCAAAGGCGTGGGTGAGCTTGATACGCCGCACGGCATTGCCGCGGACGCACAAGGCAACATTTATGTGGCCGACCGCGCCAACAAACGCATTCAGGTTTTCGATGGCGATGGCAAAGTGCTGCGCGAAATCCATATGGATGCGCCGGTGCCCGCCGACTCACGCCCTTGGATGGGTGCGATGCCGACGGCCAGTTCACCGGGCAATTTTCAGCCGGGCTCCCCGTGGACGGTGTGCATTACGCCGGGTCCCACGCAGTATCTTTATACGTCCGACGCCTTCCCTGGCCGCATTTATAAGATGACCCTGGACGGCAAATTGCTGGGCATTTTGGGCAAAACCGGCCGTCAACCGAAACAATTCGGCTGGATTCACGAAATGGCGTGCCCTTCGGAAAATGAATTGTACGTGGCCGAGATCTTGAACTGGCGCGTACAGAAACTGACTCTTCATCCGGCCAAAGCGAAGTAAATTCGTCATTTGTGAAAGTTGGAGCCGTCAGCCACAGCATGTGTCTCGAGTGTTATCGGAAGCGGTGGCCTCATGGCAAGGCTTGGGCGCGTCAGATCGCGCCCCGGTTTCGCCAATGGGAGATTTGTTGCTTCTGTCTGGTGAGGCACAAAAGCGGCATTCATATTCCGAGGGCGCAGAACAACCGGGAGTTAAAATGCACCGCGGCTTCGAAGCATTTGGAGTGGCCGCTTTCTGTTGGCGTTCGAGCTAAGGATCAAGATTGAGATGAGCTTTCCCGGTTTTCCCAAAGAGGGCATTGCCTTCTTGCGCAGCCTCGCACGGAACAACGAACGCGAGTGGTTTCAGCCGCGCAAGGAAATTTTTGACTCGAAGGTAAAAGCTCCGATGATCGAATTAGTGGACGCCTTGAACGTCCACCTTCGGGAATTTGCGCCCAGGCATATGGCCGAGCCGGCCAAGGCCATATACCGCATTTATCGTGACACGCGATTCAGCGCGGACAAGACTCCGTACAAGACACATATTGGTGCGATTTTCCAGCGTAAAGGAGCGGGCGAGACCAAACACGTTTCGGCTGGTTACTACCTTGCGATTTCGCCAAAGGGAGTTGAGATCGCCGGCGGCATGTACGCGCCGGGTCCACCGGAGTTGATCGCGGTGCGCAGTTGGATCGCGGATAATCATCAGCAATTTAGCAAGGCGATCCAGGGACCCAGGAAGCTATTAGGCGAATTGAAGGGCGAGTCTCTGCAGCGCGTGCCCAAAGGTTTCGCGGCCGATCATCCCGCGGCGGATTTGTTGAAGATGAAGCAGTGGTATTTCTTCGAAACCTTGGACGTGGCGCTGGCTACCACGCCGAAGCTTTTGCCCGAGGTGGTCAAACGTTTTCAGGCCATGCAGCCGGTGCTGGATCTGTTAAACGCGCCGCTGGCGAAGGCCGCGAAGGCGAAGCAGTTTGTCTAGCTGGCGCTCCCTTACGTTCGCGGCTTGCTGCTGGAAGAGTGGGTTGGTTCCACCTCCGCATAGAACAGTTCAGTGCCTCATCTGATATGCTCAAAAGTTGGGCGCGCAGGAGCCTTGGCGCAAGGGTGAAACCGCGCCGGATATCATCTTACAGAAGACAGAGGTCGTAAATGTCGGGTCACTCCAAATGGGCGACGATTAAGCACAAGAAGGCCGCCACGGACGCGAAGCGCGGGAAGCAGTTCACCAAGATTATCAAAGAAATAATGATTGCCGCGCGCAGCGGCGGCGATGTGGATAGCAACCCTCGTCTGCGCACGGCGGTAACGGAAGCCAAGTCTGTCAGCATGCCGTCCGATAACATCAAGCGCGCCATCATGCGCGGTACCGGCGAGCTCGAAGGCGGCCAGATTGACGAAATCATGTACGAGGGTTACGGTCCCGGAGGCGCCGCCGTCCTGGTGGACGCGGCCACCGATAATCGCAATCGCACGGTGAGCGAAGTTCGCCACGCGTTTACGAAATTTGGCGGCAACATGGGCGAACAGGGTAGCGTTGGCTGGATGTTCGAACGCAAGAGCCAGATCATCATCGATGCTGAAAAAGCGCCGAAGGAAGACGAACTGATGACGCTTGTGCTGGACGCCGGCGCCGAGGATTTGCGCCAGGAGGGCAGCAACTGGGAAGTGATTTCTGCTCCTGAAGCGCACGTGACGGTTTTGGAAACCATTCAGAAGGCCAAGATTCCCACGGAATCCGCCGGCATTGCGATGATTCCCAAAAACTTGATGAAGTTGGAAGGCAAGAACGCTAGCGGCATGCTGCGGCTGGTGGAATTGCTGGAAGAACACGACGATGTGCAGAACGTTTACTCCAACTTCGATATCGATGAGAAGGATTTGGCGTCGCTCGAATAAACGGTGCATTTTGCCTGGTGGGTAAGAGGTTGCTATGCGTGTGCTGGGCATCGATTGCGGATCGGAACGGACCGGCTGGGGCGTGATCGAAAGCGATGGCCGCCGGCATAGCGTTTGCGCGCATGGACTGATTTCGCTTTCCGCTCGCACCCCCTTTGAGCAGCGTCTGGCTACGATCAGCGCCGAAGTGAAGCGCGTGTTGGCCGAGCACCTGCCGGAAGCCGCGGCGGTGGAGGAAGTGTTCTATTCGCAAAACGTGAAGACGGCGTTGAAGCTGGCGCACGTGCGCGGCGTAGTGCTGGCCGCGATTGCAGAAGCGCGGATTCCGCTGGGCGAACACTCGCCGCTCTCGGTAAAATCGAATGTAGTCGGCTACGGCCGCGCGGAGAAGAGCCAGGTGCAATTGATGGTACGGACATTAACGGGCGAAACCATCGAATCTGAAGATTCGGCCGACGCGTTGGCGGTGGCGATTTGCCATGCCGTGATGGCAGCGACGGCGCTGCGGAGAATCGCACGATGAGAACCCTGCTGCCGGTTCTGGTCTCGATCGCGGCGTTTGCGGCGGATGTACCCACAAATTCCCAGAAAGTCACATTCTCGAAGTCCTTCCCCGGCTCCGCACCGGCGTTCTTCTCGGTGACCGTGGACCGCACCGGCGCGGCGACTTATAACGAATCCGAAGACCCCGACAACGTCGAAAAACTTAAACTGGAGCCAGCGCTGGTCAATCGCATTTTCGATTTGGCGGAGAAGCTGGATCACTTCAAAAATCCGCTAGAATCAGGCCTCAAAGTGGCTAATATGGGCATGAAGACGGTGCGCTGGGAAAACGGAGATCAAAAACAGGAAACCAAATTTAACTACTCCACTAGTGAGGACGCGAAAGCGCTGACCGATGTTTTTGAGCGCATTGCGGAAAGCACGCGGATGCTGGTGGATCTGAATCGCGTGATCCGTCATGACCGGCTGGGTGTGAACGATGCAATTCTGCGCATTGCCATCGCCTGGGATGCCAAGCGTCTGGTGGCCACGCCGCAGTATCTGCCGGTGCTCGATCAAGTGGCGGCGAACGAAGCGTTCGTCCATATGGCTCGCGAACGGGCGGCGAGGATTGCCGAAGCCATTCGGGCGATGCAACCATAGACTTGCCATGAAGACCTGCTGCATTCTCGTTCTCGCATTTTCGCTAGGCCTGCGGGCACAAGAGACGGCTGCGGCTTCCGCTGCTTCCGACGCCGAAAAGCGTGAACTGGCGGTGGCGATTCAGGAAGCAAATACCAGCGCCATGGATACCATTGCCGCGCTGGAAACTCACCTGGCCAAGCACCCGGCCACGCCTTTGCGTTTGGATATCTACAAATATTTAGCCAAAGCCTCGATCGAAGCGAAAGACGATGCGCGCACGGTCCGCTATGGGGTTCCGGTTAACGATATCGATGGTCCGATGGATATCAATCTTTTGGATCGCACGGCGGGGGCGCTGTTGCGCACCGGGGGCAAGGAAAACGCAGGCAAAGCCCTGGCCTACGCCAAGCGTATTGAAGACTATGTGATTCGCGTTCCGGTGCCCTCCGGCGGGCCTGATGCCGCAAAGAATCAGGAAGATCATGATCGCATTGTGGGGCGCACGCTGCTGTATCAAGCGCGCGCGCAAAATATTTTAGGTGACTTCGACGATGCTCGCAGAAAAGCGGCGCTGGCTTTTCTGGCCTATCCGGACACGCAATCTTCGCGGGAGCAATCCGATGCCTGGGAACATATGGGCCGCCATCAGGAAGCGATCGAGCGCTTGGCCGATGCTTTTGCGATTCCCGATCCTCGGGCAACGGTGAACGACCGTGCGGCGGATCGCAAGCGACTGGGCGAGTTGTACAAAAAATTGCACGGAGATGAAAAAGGTTTAGGCGATGAGATTTTGGCGGCGTATGACCGGACCTCGGTGGCCGTCGAAAAAGAACTCAGCCAGTTGCGGGCACTGGATCCGAATATGGGTGTGACCGATCCGATGAAGTTTACGCTGGAGGCCTTGGGCGGCGGCAAACTGAACCTGGCCGCGTTGCGCGGGAAAGTGGTGATCTTCGATTTCTGGGCCACCTGGTGCGCGCCGTGTATCGCGCAGCACCCGCTTTACGAAGAAGTGAAGAAACGTTTTAGAGACCGCGACGACGTGTTGTTCTTGTCCGTGGATACCGACGAAGATCATGCGCCGGTGGATCATTTTTTGGCGGATCACAAATGGACCGGCACGGTCTACTTCGATAGCGGCATGGTGAATTTGATGGCGATCAACTCCATTCCATCGACGATGATTGCCGACAAAACGGGACGCATGGTCAGCCGGATGGATGGCTATCTGGAAGATCGTTTTGTAGATCAGCTGACGGCGCGCATCAAAGCGGCGCTCGGCGTAATTCAATAAATAACCTATGATGTTCAACCGGGTGATCTGGATCGTTCTCGATAGTGTGGGCATTGGCGAAATGCCCGACGCTGATAAATACGGTGACTGCGGTAGCGATACGCTGGGTAACATTGCGCGTCAGCGGCGCTTGCATCTGCCGAATCTTTCGCGCCTCGGCTTGGCCAACATCAAGCCCATCACCGGATTGGCGCCGGTGTCTGAACCGGTGGGCGCTTACGGGCGTTGCGCGCTGGCATCACCAGGCAAAGATACTACCACGGGCCATTGGGAGATGGCGGGCATTCATTTGGAAAAACCGCTGCCCTTGTTTCCGCAGGGCTTTCCGCCGGAAATCATGCAGCCATTTGAGGCCAGCATCGGACGTTCGACGTTAGGCAACAAAGCTGCGTCGGGCACCGAGATCATCGACGAATTGGGCGAAGAGCACATGCGAACGGGCTCGCCTATTGTGTACACCTCGGCTGACAGTGTCTTTCAGATCGCTGCGCACGAGGAAATCATTCCTCTGTTTGAGTTGTACAAGATGTGCGAGACTGCGCGGGCGTTGCTCACCGGGCCGTACGAAGTGGGCCGCGTGATTGCACGGCCATTTGAAGGCGCGCCGGGTTCGTTTAAGCGCACCTCGAATCGTCATGATTACGCGACGGCGCCGCCCAAGGGAATGCTGCTGGATCAATTGCGCAGTAAGGGCGTGGAGATTTCCAGCGTTGGCAAAATCTTCGACGTGTTTTTGGGGCGGGGCATTGGCGATCACGAAAAGACCAAGACCAACGCCGACGGCATGGCCAAGACGCTAACCATGATGCAGCAACAGGACGGTGGCTTGATCTTCGTCAATCTGGTTGACTTCGATATGCTTTACGGCCATCGTAACGATGTCGAGGGCTATGCGCGTGCGCTGGAAGAAGTGGACGCATGGCTGCCGACGCTGGAAGCGAAGCTTGCGCCGGGCGATTTGGCGATTCTTACCGCGGATCACGGATGCGATCCCACGACTCCTTCGACCGACCATAGCCGCGAGTATGTGCCGGTGTTGGCGTTTGGCAATTACGCGAAACGCGCGGTGAATTTAGGCACGCGGGCCAGCTTGTCCGACATCGGTCAAACAGTGGCCGAAAACTTCGGCACGCACATCAGCAAAGGCAGCAGTTTTCTGGGCGAAATTACGGTCCCGTGATCACCTTGGTGGGCGCAGGGGCCGCCGTGGCTTGTGGTGGTGCCACGGCTTTTGGTGAAGTTGGCGCAGTACCACAACTCCCCGTACACACGGTCTGCGAAACGACCACCGGCGCGCCCAAACGATTTGGGTCCGACGGCGAAACCTGCCTTACGCTGGTGGTTTCGGTCACGCTGCCATCCGCGCCTTTTTTGCGCACAGTGGTCTCCTGTTGCAATAGGGAATTAGCCGCGTTATCGCTGGAGGAACGGGTGGGCTGCTTGCCGTAGACCGTGACGTCCTGCACCTCGCTGCCATCGGCGGCCTTGGATGTGGTGATTACCTTCTGGCTCTCCAGCGCCAGCCGTCCGGTGATGTCGGGCTCGAAATGCGCGACTTGCGAAGTGGTTTTGTCGCCGGTCTTGTTTTCGTCCACCGTATTATGCGCGGCCTGATAAAATTGGCCGCTGCTGTTCAGGCGGAAAACTTGTTCGTCCTGGTGGCTGCTGGCGTCTTTGGTGATGTCACCGGTGGTGACAACCGAGCGTTTCTCCACTGGCTGTAGCCGTCCGTCCGCCGCCGCACGGGAAATCACCTCGTCTGTCGTATTGGTGTTGCCTTGCTTTTTGGTTTCAACGACACTTTTCTGGCTCAGTTGCATGTTGCCATTGGGATCGCCGCGATAGAGTGTGGAGTTGACCACCGAACTGCCATCCGGCCGCTTCTGTTCGTCGGTCACCGTGCGTTCGGTCACCACCACCTGGCCACTGGTGCCGTAACGCTTTACGATGGTCTCCACTACCTTGCCATCCGGTCCTTCGCTGATGACGCGCGACTCGCTTTTCTCCAAAGGCACGTCCCGCCCATCAGGACCCTTGGTCATCAGCGTACGGTTGCCATTGGCGTCCAATGCCGTGGAGGAATTGGCGGTGCGGTTCCCGTTAATGTCGGTTCGATATTCGGTTGATCTCGACTGTGCCAAAACCATTTCAGCGGAGAGGACTGCGAAAAGCCAAAGTTTCACGTCTCCAGGCTAAGGCGGAGGAGCCGGGAATGCAATCGGGCGAAGGCCTTAGAAGAAGCTTCTTGAAGAATCTAAAACGGCAGCCGGTGAGCCCGGTGCAGCACCCAAACGGCAATCCCGGCGCAAAGGGTGAATCCGCCGAAGATGGTCACCCAGACCAGTGCAAGATTGGGGAGCTCTCCGCCCACTGCGGGTTTCAGGGTGCGGCTGGGGAGCATACGTTGGTTCGCTCGAATGAAGCGCGCATCGCAGGTGAGGCAGCGCTGAATCTCGCTGCCCATGATGAACGCAAAGCTTTCGCGTCCGCCGCGCGCGTTGGCGCGAACCAACATCGATTTCTTATTGAGCCCCCGGCATGTCGGACAAAAGCCTTCGGGCCGCGATGGAGCTCGACTCGATTCGAATGAAGTGGCCGTAGTCGGGTTCACGCTAGAAATATCGGCGCGCGAAGTGAGTACCTCCATAGAACTTGACGGTGGCAGCGTACCGTTTTGTGTTCGTTAAAACTAAGGTTGGTCAAACTAAGGCCCAGCGCATCTAAATGGGGCCCACGGTGGTGCAGACCTCCACTAGAATAGATACAGGTGAAAACTTTCTACATCGAAACCTTCGGTTGCCAGATGAACGCGCATGACTCCGAAAAGGTCATCGGGACGCTGCTAAGCGAAGGCTATCAGCAGGTGCCCACGCCGGCAGAAGCGGAGCTGGTGTTCTACAACACCTGCAGCATCCGCGATAAAGCCGAGCAGAAAGTGTTTCACCGCCTGGACACATTTAAGAAAGAAAATAAGGGCAAGACCTTCGCCGTGCTGGGCTGCGTGGCGCAACAAGAGGGTGAAAAGATCTTCGAGAAAGCCCCGCATGTGAGCATGGTTTGCGGCTCCGCCAGCTACAATCAGTTGCCGCAAATGCTGGTTCAATTGGAATCCGGCAACAAGCGCGTGACCGGCCTTAGCCTGGAAACCGATCTGACGTTTGAGACGCCGCTTACCCGCCGCGACAATCCGTATCGCGCTTATCTCACCATCATTGAGGGCTGCGACAAATCTTGTGCCTATTGTGTGGTCCCGTTCACCCGTGGGCCGGAGCGCAGCCGCACCAGCCAATCCGTCACCAAAGAAGCGCGCGAGCTGGCGCAAATGGGCTACAGCGAAATTCAACTGCTGGGCCAAACGGTGAATAGTTACGTCGATCCTTCGCCAGCGGGTTGGGACTTCGCTACACTGCTGGATCAAGTAGGCCGCATTCCCGGTATTCGCCGCGTGCGTTTCATGACCTCGCACCCGCGGGACTTCACGCAAGCGATTGTGGACAAGATCGACGCCAATCCTGCCCTGTGCAATCACGTGCATCTGCCGGTGCAATCCGGTTCGTCGCAAATTCTAGCGGCCATGCGGCGTTCGTATACGCGCGATGAATACCTGCATCGCATTAGCCTGATTCGCGCCGCAAAACGCCACATCACGATCACCACGGACATTATTGTCGGCTTTCCCGGAGAAACCGAAGCCGACCTTGCAGCCACACTAGGGCTGCTGGATGAAGTGCAGTACGATGCCATTTTCGGCTTCAAGTACTCCAAACGCCCCAATACCGCGGCGCTGAAACTGGGCGATCACATCCCGGAAGAGGAAAAGATTCGCCGCTTAACCATTGTTCAGGAACGCCAGCGCGAAATTCAGGCCCGCAATAACCTAGCCTATGTTGGCACGCAGCAGGAATGCATGGTGGAAGGCTTTAACAAAGCCACCGGCCAGTGGATTGGCCGGACTTCGCAGAACAAGACGCTCAATTTTCTATATACGGGCGCTTCAGAAGCGGACCTTACTGGCCGATATGCCCAGGTGCGGGTGACGCGGTCAGGACCAAATTCGCTGGCCGGCGAATTTACCAGCCACGCCTGAGCATTCCGCCGCATAAGCTTTCCTGAAGCAAAACCCTTACACTGATTACAGGGGAGTGCCGACGCACTTGTTCAACAGGCAAGCGCGCCAACGCTTTTCAAAAGGAGGATGACCATGGAAGTGGAAATGAAAATTCGCGGGTTGATGGTGGACCCCGTGACGAACATGCCCATCGTCGTCCTAAAGGACGTCAGCGGTACTTCGATCCTGCCCATCTGGGTGGGCGTTTACGAGGCCAATGCCATTGCACTTGAGATTGAAAAGGTATCCACGCCCAGGCCGATGACGCACGACCTGATTCGCAACTTGCTGTTTGGGCT
>JANXYJ010000066.1 GCA_025350105.1 Terriglobia bacterium
GCTACGGCCGGCACCACCGAAAACCCTGGCGGGCTAAGAACATACGAAGGGACACTTCTAATGCACCAGGATAGGGGACATTTCTAAAAACCGTTGACATATTCATCAGAACGCATTGACTCCACCTTTCCGGCACGAGTATGCTGTTACCTGCGTTTTCAATTGAACTGACAAATTCAACAGCGGAAATTCAGAGGAGAATCAGCATGGCAACCAATCGAGGCGTCGCCTACGTAGGCCCTGGCAAAGTGGAAGTTAAATCCATCGACTTCCCGAAACTGCGGATGCCCAAGAGCGAGACCAACCCCTTCGGAGGAAAAGACGCGCCGCACGGGGTGATCCTCAAGGTGGTCACCACCAACATCTGTGGGTCGGACCAGCACATGGTGCGCGGCCGCACCACCGCGCCCAAGGGCCTGATCCTGGGCCACGAAATCACTGGCGAAATTATCGAGAAGGGCAAGGATGTTGAGATGCTGAGCATCGGTGACATTGTCACTGTGCCCTTCAACATCGCGTGTGGCCGTTGCCGTAATTGCCGCGAAGGTAAAACTGGAATTTGTTTGACGGTGAATCCGGCGCGCCCCGGCGCGGCGTACGGCTACGTCGACATGGGCGGCTGGGTGGGCGGACAGGCCGAATACGTGATGGTTCCCTATGCGGATTTCAACCTGATCAAGTTCCCCAACAAGGAACGTGCCATGGCGAAGATCAAGGATTTGACCTTGCTCTCCGATATTTTCCCCACCGGCTATCACGGGGCGATTCAAGCCGGCGTGACCAGCGGATCCATCGTTTACGTGGCCGGCGCCGGGCCAGTGGGATTGGCTTGCGCGGCGTCGTGCCACCTGTTGGGCGCGGCTGTTGTCATCGTCGGAGATATGATTCCGGCGCGCTTGAAACAGGCCAAAAGCTTCGGCTGTGAGACCATCGATCTGCGGCAGGAGGGTTCTCTGGCCGATCACATCGCCGCCATTACCGGCGAGCCGTTGGTTGATTCCGCCATTGACTGCGTGGGCTTTGAAGCACATGGAACCGGCGGCGAAGCCAGCGTCGAACGCCCGGCCACGGTGCTGAATTCCATCATGGAGATCACCCGCGCGGGTGGCTCGCTGGGCATTCCGGGTTTATATGTAACCGGCGATCCGGGTGGTGTGGATGCTGCGGCGAAAATCGGTTCGCTCAGCATTCGCATTGGCCTGGGCTGGGCCAAATCGCACTCGCTACACACCGGCCAGTGCCCGGTGCTGCGCTACAACCGCCAGTTGATGCAGGCGATTCTCTACGACAAAATTCAGATCGCCAAGGCCTGCAACGTCGGTATCATTTCGCTGGACGACG
This sequence comes from Terriglobia bacterium, assembly GCA_025350105.1. Classification (GTDB taxonomy): domain Bacteria; phylum Acidobacteriota; class Terriglobia; order Bryobacterales; family Bryobacteraceae; genus Palsa-187. The sequence continues at coordinate 1,342 of JANXYJ010000066.1, forward strand.
CGCCCAAGGGCTACATGGACTTCGACAAAGGCGCGGCGAAAAAGTTCGTGATCGATCCGCACGGCAGTACCAAAAAGGCGGCGTAGTTCTTCTTAAACCACATATCGCCCGGCGTCCAAAACGCGCCGGGCGATTTTGCGTCTCAGCCCAATCACGTCGACAGGCCCTAAAACAATTTGCGGCGCTTGTATTTGCCCGCAGGCATTGAAAATTTCGCCCGCCGCCAGATTGATTTTCGCCGCCGCATCGCGGATCAAAACGGCGGACATCTCCTGTGCCGCCTTCGTGCCGCGTTTCTGCGCACGCCCGGCAACCGAGTCCATCGCAAACGTCTGCAGGATGATATCGGCAATGGCCATCACCACTTCCTGCTGTTGGTCCAAGCCCGCTGAAAACGTTTCATGCGCCAAGCGCAAGCAGGTGAGTGCAATGTTTTTTGCCTGCGCCAGCACATTGCTTCCAGTGAGTGGCGCCGTCATCTCCAAGCGCCCGCGCGCAATCCGCTTCAGCAACATGGTAACGATCAACTGCCGGTTGATTTCGTTGCTGCCTTCAAAGATGCGGAAAATGCGCGCATCGCGATAGTGGCGCTCCACCGCATAGTCGTGGTGATAGCCGTAGCCACCGTGAATCTGCACGCCTTCGTCGACAACATAGCCCACGGCTTCCGAAGCGAACACTTTTACGATGGAGCACTCAATGGCAAATTCCTCCAGCGCCTGCATCTCGTCAGCGCCCGCTTGCCTGGCCGCCTCCGCCATTCCCACAACGCGCCATGCCATGCTCTCCACCGCAAAAATGCGCACGGCCATTTCGGCCAGCTTATGCTGAATCGCCCCAAACTCCGCGATGGACGAACCAAACGCCTTACGCTCCTGGGCGTACCTGGCGCTGATTTTCAACACTTCTTTCGACGCACCCACCGCGTAAGAACCAATCTTCAATCGTCCAAAATTGAGGATATTGAACGCGACAATGTGGCCGCGGCCCACCTCGCCCAAGACATTTTCCGCCGGCACCGCGACGTTGTCGAAATACAGCGCCGTGGTGGAACTGCCATGCAAGCCCATCTTGTTTTCTTCCGCGCCAATGCTCACACCGGCGAAATTGCGCTCCACCAAAAACGCCGTGAAATGTTCGCCGTTCACTTTCGCGAAAACCGTGAACACATCCGCCATGCCGGCGTTGGTGATCCACATCTTCTGGCCATTCAGAATGTAGTTCGTACCATCTGCGCTTAACTCTGCCCGCGTGCGAACGTTCAAGGCATCCGAGCCCGCCTGGGGTTCGGTCAAAGCATAGGCCGCAATCAACTCAGCCGAAGCCAGCTTCGGCAAATACTTTTCCTGTTGCCGCGGAGTCCCCCAATGCACCAGGGCCAGCGCGCCAATGCCCGCCTGCCCGCCATGCGAAACCATATAGGATGCGTCCCGCGCAAAGCATTCCTCAACGATCATGGCCGAGGCTAAATCCAGTTCCATGCCGCCGAAACGCTCCGGAATGGAGACGCCCGTAAAACCCAACTCGGCCGACTTGCGCAGAGCCGCGCGCAATACGCCCGGCTGCTTTTCGCGAATGGCCTGCAGATTGGGCGCTACTTCCTGCACCCAAAATTCCTCGGCCGAACGCGCAATCGCGCGGTGTTCCTCGCTGAAGTCTTCGGGCGTAAATTGTTGCTGGATTTGCGCGGTGGCAAAAAGAAAGCTTCCGCCTTGTGTAGGTTTCGTCACGTAAATGCCACTATATCAGCACCCTCAAAGGCCCTTGTTTTTAAAACATTTTGGAGTATTCTTGATGCTATGAGTTCACCCTACGGCAACCAGCCCGGCTTCATGGATAAGTTGTTCGGCACCACGCAGCTGAACCCGGCGCGCGCCGATATCATTCATAAAACTTACCTGCTTCTTGCCCTCAGCGGTCTGGCCGCGTTTTGCGGTGGCTATTTGGGCATTCAATCGGAAATGCTGGCCAACTTGTTTACGGGTTGGCTGGGTTGGATTCTGGCGATGGTGCTATTGAACGCCATTCCGCGCGTGGCCATCGCAGCCCGCAACAATCCGGTGCTGGGCGTTTCGGCGCTGGTCGCCGATGGGTTCGTTTCCGGCCTGGTGCTGGCCCCCATACTGCGCTACGCCAGCCGCTTTGCGCCGGGGATCATCGAAACGGCCGTGGTGATGACGCTGGCCGTCTTCGCCGCCGTCACCATTTTTGTGATGCTGTCGCATAAAACATTTTCCGCGCCGCGCGGTTTGATGTTCGGCCTGTTCATCAGCATCATCGCCGCCATGCTGCTCAACTCGTTTTTGAACATCGGAATGATCGGCATTGTGATCGCGGTGGGCATCGGCATCATGGGCGTGTGCACGCTGGTCTACGCCACCAGCGACGTGCTGAACAATTCTCAGGCCGATAGCCCCATTCCCAGCGCTCTGATGCTGTTCGCTGGCCTGTTCAACGTTTTTATGGCGATTCTGAATATTTTGCTAAGAATGGACCGTCGGCGCTAGATCGCCGGCCGAATATAACGGGACCGCCGGCGCTAAGCACTACTTCTTAGCCTCGTTCGTCTTTGCGTTCTTGTCTTTCGATGAAGCCGGTTCCTTCGGCTTATACCCAGCCAATGACCGCTTGTGCGCCGCATAGTATTCGCCCGCTTCATTCAGTGCCCGCGAATTCGGCGGATGGCAATACTCGCATGTCTGCCCCGTACGGCGCGTGTAATCGGGCTTGGCTCCGCTTGCTTTCGGGAACATCAAGGCGCCTGCAAGCAACACCACAGCGGGCACGATCCATTTGATCTTCAGCATTTCAATGAGCATTTTCCCCCAAAAAACCGTCATGAAACTCTCCTAGACCTCCAGCACACACCCGCGCTTGCCCACGTTCATCGCCCGCGTCCGGCCCATTTGGTGCACCACGCCCTCCGCTTCGTGAATGTGTCCGCAGAAAAAATACGCCGGTTGATGCTCTTCGATGAATTCGCGCACCGCGCGGCTGCCTGCATGCAGCCCCTCGTGAATCTGGTCCAACGGAGTGTCCAGCGGCGGCGAATGGCAAATCAAGACATCAGGCTTGTAGGTGCTGAATGGAATCAGCGCCGCGGCCATCTGGTCTTCGCTCATTTCGCCCGGGGTATCAAAAGGAGTCGGTGTCGAATATCCCAATCCCGCAAAACGTACGCCGCCCAATTCCGCCGTCACGCCGTGAAAATTCAAAAAACCAAACTGCGTGCAAAATGTTTCAATGTCGCGGGCCGATTCATGATTGCCCGGCATAACGTACAGCGGCTTTCCGTTGGCCAGCCGCACCATGGTTTCCCCCACCGCCTCCAGCCCGCGCCCCCAGTTCACCAGATCGCCTGCCGCGAAGTAGGCATCGGCAGGCTGCGCCATCAGCTTGGCCAACGCGCCCAGTTGCCCGTGAATATCGGAGAATATAACGGCCTTCATGCTCATCAGCTATCATAAAACTGTCCGCCCCTATACGTAAATCCATGTCTGAAACACGCCTTTCTGACCCCAGCATGTCTGATCCGTCGCAACCTGATCTATCTGGGACGCCGAACACTACCGCACCTGCGCCCAACGTTAACAGCTGGCTGGCGGATGAACTCTACAGCCAGTATCTGCACGATCGCCAGGCGGTCGACCCCAGCTGGAAGCAAATGTTCGAGGGCAATGGAAAAACGGCCCCCTACGCGGCCGAGCCCAAGGGAAATGGCTCGACATCTATGGCCGCGGCGACAGCGAGAATCAGCGTCGAGCAGCCGACCATGTCTCAGCCCGGCATGAAAGCCTTGCCCGCCGCGCCGGCGTCACCCGTAGCGACAGCGCCAGCCGCCCCGGTAGTCCCCGTCGGTGCGGATGACCAAGCCATAGCCTTGCGGGGACCCGCTTTGAAGTTGGCCGAAAATATGTCGGCCAGCCTGACGGTGCCCACCGCCACCAGCCAGCGCGTGATGCCCATCAAAGTGATGGACGAAAACCGCAGGGCCATCAATCAGTATCGCTCCACGCGCGGCCTCAGCAAGATTTCCTACACGCATCTGGTGGCTTGGGCCATTGTGCGCTCCATCGAAAAAGCGCCCGCGCTGAACGATGCCTTTTCCGATAACGGCGGCGAAGCTTCGCGGATCAAGCGGGGTCACGTCAACCTTGGTCTGGCGGTTGACGTCGCAGGTAAGGATGGGTCGCGGACGCTCCGCGTGCCGTCGATCAAGCAATGCGAAACCTTGAACTTCGCCCAATTTTTAACGGCCTATGACGACATCGTGGTTCGTGCCCGCGGCAACAAGCTCACCATCGCCGACTACGATGGCACGACGATTTCGCTTACCAATCCGGGAACGGTAGGGACCGTTGGCTCCATTCCGCGGTTGATGCCTGGGCAAGGCGCGATCATCGCCACCGGCGCCATCGACTATCCGCCCGAATATCGCGGCGTTCCGGAAGAAACGCGCACATCCATGGGCCTAAGCAAGGTGATGACCGTCACCTGCACCTACGATCATCGCGTGATTCAGGGCGCGGAGTCCGGGGCGTTTTTGGCGCACTTGCAGTCATTGCTGGAAGGCGAAAATAACTTCTACGGCCAGATTTACCAAGACCTGGCGATTCCCTTGCGGCCGATTCTTTGGGAAGCCGATCAGGCAGCGCCGCTGCAACGGAACGCCGATCCATTAAAGCAAGCCGCCGTCGCCCGCCTGATCCAAGCGTGGCGCGAACGCGGACACCTGGTTGCCGATATTGACCCGCTGGGCATGCCCCGCAAACCGCATTCGGACCTGGACCCTTCCACCCACGGCCTGACTATTTGGGACCTGGACCGCAGCTTTCAGGTGAGTGCCACCGAAACCACCACGCTGCGCGATCTGCTCGACCGTTTGCGGCTTACCTATGCCGGCAGCCTGGGCGTGGAGTTCATGCATTGCGACGATCCAGCGGAGCGCCAATGGTTCATCCACGCCATGGAGCCCACTTCCAATCAATGGTCCTTGGATCCGGCCACGCAGAAGCGCGCGCTGAAATCCGTCGTCGAAGTGGAAGGCTTCGAAAACTTCCTGGAAAACCGCTTCAAAGGCAACAAGCGTTTTTCGATTGAAGGCGGCGAGACCTGCATCGCCATGATCGATGAACTGCTGGCGCGTGCGGCCAGCGACAAAATCAACGTGGAGGAATGCGTCATCGGCATGGCGCACCGTGGCCGCCTGGCGGTGCTGGCCAACGTCATCGGTAAAGGCGTTGCCCAAGTATTTTCGGAATTCGAAGGCGAAATTTCCGAAGACGATTTCGAAGGTAGCGGCGACGTGAAGTATCACCTGGGCGCCAGCAATACGCGGCATTTTTCCGGAGACAAGAAAATTACCGTCTCGGTTGCGCCCAATCCCAGCCATCTGGAGGCGGTGAACCCAGTCGTCGAAGGCATCGTGCGACCCAAGCAGGATCAACTGGGCGACGAAAAACGCGAACGCGTGATTCCTCTGCTGATCCACGGTGACGCCGCGATGGCAGGCCAAGGCATCGTCGCGGAGACCTTTAACCTTTCGCAGATCGATGGCTACAACACCGGCGGGACCATTCACCTGGTCATCAACAATCAGATTGGCTTCACCACCAACCCAAGCGCGTCGCGCTCCACGACATATTGTTCGGATATCGCGCTGATGGTGAAGGCTCCGGTGCTGCACGTGAACGGTGACGATCCTGACGCTTGCATCCGCGCCATGCAACTTGCCTACGATTTTCGCCAGCGCTTCCATCGCGACGTGGTCCTCGACATGTTGTGCTGGCGCAAGCATGGGCACAACGAAGGCGACGACGCCAGCTACACCCAGCCGGTTCTGTACCGCAAGTTAAAGGACCAAAAGCCGGTGACGCAGATTTACGCTGAACGCCTGCAGCGGGCCGGCGTCATTGCGGCCGGGGAAGTCACCGCCTGGCAGGAAGATCAGAAAAAGCGTCTGTACGAAATCTACGACCAGACGCAGAAAAACAAAGAAGATTGGGAACTGCTGGAAGTGAGCCCCGCGCCGCCGCTGGCCGTATTGCAGGACCTGCCGCCCACCGGCGTCAGTCCCGAGCAGTTGGCGCACGTATTGAAAGTGATGACGGCTTTCCCGGCTGACTTTCATGTGCATCCCAAACTCAGCAAGGTGGTGGAGAAGCGCGCCAGCGCCCTGCGCGACAACTCCATCGATTGGGCTTTGGCGGAGCAGTTGGCCTTCGGCAGCCTGGTGCTGGAAGGGACTTCGGTTCGCTTAAGCGGGCAGGACGCCGGCCGCGGCACTTTCAGTCACCGCCACGCCGAATTTCACGATTACGAAAACGATCGCGTGTATACACCGCTGGCACATATCGCTCCTAGCCGGGCGAAGTTCGAAGTCTATAACAGCCCGTTGAGCGAATACGGCGTGATGGGGTTTGAGTTTGGCTACAGCTTGGCCGATCCGCTGAGCCTGGTGGTCTGGGAAGCGCAGTACGGTGATTTTTCCAATGGCGCGCAAACCATCATTGATCAGTTCCTGGCCTCGGCCGAATCCAAGTGGGGCCAGCCCAGCGGGCTGACTTTGCTGCTGCCGCACGGGCAGGAAGGCGGCGGACCCGAACATTCCAGCGCACGCCTGGAACGCTATTTGCAACTGTGCGGCGAAAACAATATGCAGGTGGTGAACTGCACCACTCCGGCGCAATATTTCCACTTGCTGCGCCGCCAGATGCGCGGCGGCGTGGACCGCCGCGGTTTGCGCAAACCCTTAATCGTGATGGCGCCGAAAAGTCTTCTGCGCCACCCGAAAGTGGTCTCCACCATTTCCGATTTGACCGAAGGCTCTTTCTATCCGGTCCTCGAAGACCAAACCGTCACCGATCCCGCGCCCATTCGGAAGATTCTGCTGTGCAACGGCAAAATTTATTACGAACTGCTGGCCGCCCGCGAAGCCCGCAAGGCTTTTGACCAAACCGCCGCCACCACGGCCATCGTCCGCATGGAGCAACTGTATCCGCTCCCCGAAGCCGAAATCCGCGCCATCATCGGGCACTACAAAAACGCCAGCGGCGTGGTTTGGGTGCAGGAAGAACCGCGCAACATGGGTGCGTGGATCTACATGCGCACGCGCCTGCAGCGCATCATGGCGAACGAAGCGCGCTCGCTGGGCTATGCCGGCCGGCCCGAAAGTTCCTCCACCGCTCCCGGTTCACCCAAGGTTCACATGCGAGAGCAAGGGGAGTTAATCGAACAGGCTTTCGCGCCGCCGACGCTGAACCGCCGCTGGCGGAAACGTTTAGTGAAGCGCCGCAAGGCCAAGCCGGTGGAGACGCAGCCGGCCTAACCATTCATTCGATAGTCCTTATTCAAGGGTCCCCGCCGGGCGCCATAAATTCGCCCGGTGCGCGGCCAAATAATCCTGCTTTACAAACAGCTTTGTACCGATCAGCCCGGCGACAAAACCGCCCACGTGCGCCCAGAAAGCCGTTCCCCCTTCGGTTCCCACTTGCGTCAGTCCGCCGGCCAACTGCAGCAGCATCCAATAACCCAGCATGGCCCATGCCGGCAAACTGATGCTGAAAATGATCACGAAACAATGCACGCGCACCTTCGGGAACAGCAGCATGTACGCGCCCATCACGCCGCTGATTGCGCCCGACGCTCCCACCATCGGCACCACGGAATTGGGTTGCCAGACTACCTGCGCCAGCGCCGCCGCTAGTCCACATAACAGATAGAACGCCGCAAACCGCGGCCGCGTCATGCTGTCCTCCACGTTATTGCCGAAAATCCATAGAAACCACATGTTGCCCAGCAGGTGCATCCAGGACCCATGCAGGAACATCGACGTCAAAATGTTTAAGACATGCGGTCCCGCTTCTGATTCGCATACCAATCCGTTCCCCATGGGGAAACGCGACCCCGCCGGTAGCAATCCCGTCAGCTCTCCGGGGATCAACCCCCGGTCGCAAACCGTCTCCGCCAACGGACGTTCCGCCCCCGCACCCTGGAAAACCAGCCACGTCAAAGTGCATAACACGATGATCGCGATGGTCACATACGGCGTTCGAACACATACATTCTCGTCACGATAGGGAAACACAATGGCTCCTGTTTGTTTTTTAGTTTAACAACACGGGCTATCCTATAAGGACAATGCCGCAAGAAGTCGTCGAGGCCGAAGGCCACCTAATCGATTCCCACATGATGGAGCGCATTTTCGACACCGTGGTCGAATTTAACGGGCGCTTTGAGGTGGAGAATTTTTCCATCGGTCGCACCAATTCCGATGCGTCCCGCTTGCGTCTGAAAATCGAAACCGAAAAAACCACCGACATGGAGCAATTGCTCAGCCAGCTTTTGGACCTGGGCTGCACGCCCGCCGACTCGGGCTCCGCCGAACTCGCCACCGTCGAACGCGATTGTTGCGCTCCGGAAGATTTCTATTCCACCACCAACCACAAAACGCTGGTTCGCAGCGGCAGCGATTGGCTGGAGGTAGAAAACCAGCGTATGGATGCAATGGTGGTGGTGTCCAGCGACGGGAAAACCAAACACGCCGTGTGCCGCCGCTTGCGTGATTTGAAGCAGGGCGATCAGGTGGTGGTCGGCATGCGCGGCATCCGCGTCGTTCCCGAATCGAAGGAGCGCGATCGTCTAGCCTTCGCCTTCATGAGCAACGGCGTGTCCTCGGAAAGGCAAGTGGAAACCGCCGTTCGCCAGGTGGCCGCGCTCATGCGGCAAAGCCGCGAAGCTGGCCAGAAAATCGTCTTCGTCGCCGGGCCCGTCACCGTGCACACGGGCGGCGCGCGCTCCATGGCGAAACTCATTCAAGGCGGCTGGGTGCAATCGCTGCTGGCCGGCAACGCGCTGGGCGTTCACGATATCGAATCGGCGCTGCTGGGCACCTCGCTCGGCGTGCGGCAAAGTGACGGACGCCAGGAAGAACACGGCCATCGCAATCACATGCGGGCCATCAACGCCATCTATCACGCAGGCAGCATTCAGCAGGCCGTCGAAACCGGCAAGCTCACCAGCGGCGTCATGTACGAATGCGTCAAGGCGGGCGTACCGTTTGTGTTGGCGGGGAGTCTGCGTGACGATGGCCCCCTGCCCGACACCATCACCGACATGAATCGCGCACAGGACGCCTATGCCGAACAGATCAAGGGTGCCGGCGTAGTGGTATGCCTGGGATCGATGTTGCATTCCATCGCCACGGGAAACATGCTGCCCAGTTGGGTGAAAGTGGTGTGCGTGGATATTAACCCCGCCGTCGCCACCAAAGTTAGCGATCGCGGCACCGGCCAAGCCGTTGGCGTGGTCACCGACGTCGGCTTGTTTCTGGATCTGCTGGCCCGCAATTTAGAGGAAGGAACGAAGTCGTGAAACGGCAATATACCGATCAACATGCCTCTGCCGGCATGGACGCTGCTTTACCAGAAATCGAAGTCTGGCCCAATCAATATCAAACCAGCTATGAAATCGAAATCGCAATGCCGGAGTTCACTTCCATTTGCCCCAAAACCGGCCTGCCCGACCACGGCACGCTGATCCTGCGCTACATTCCCGACAAGTACTGTTTGGAGCTGAAATCGCTAAAAATGTATACGCTGGCCTACCGCAATCTGGGTATTTTTCAGGAGAACGTGGTGAACCGCATGCTAGCCGACGTGGTTCGTTTCGCCAAACCCGTGCGCGCTGAACTGGTGGGCGATTTCTTGCCGCGCGGCGGCGTCCACACCAAAGTCACCGCTGCGTATCAACGTTCAAATCCGCAGCGTCCCAATCCCCGTCCTAAACGTTAATTTGTGCAAGACCCCGAACTGCAAGCCGCCATCGAGGAAGTCCGCCAGCGCGTGAAGAGCCGGCGCAACGCGCCGCTTCCGTTGCCGGATCTGATGCCGCTGATTCACGCCCGCGACGCGGCCGAAGCCAAAGTCGCTGCCATCGGCACGGTGAACCCGCGCAGGCCCGGCGCGCTCAGCTCCATTATTCAAACCTGGAAGCATTTTCTGGCCCGCGTTCTCGATTGGCACGTGCGCGAACAGGTGGAATTCAATCGCGCTTCCATGGCCGCTATCCATGCCACTATCGAAGCTTTGAATGAAACCAATCGCGCGCTTGGCGTCTTATCCAATCAGTTGCAGGATTACGCCCGTCAGGTGAACGACCATCGTACCGATCACGAAATCTACACCCTCCGCGCCATCGCCGAACTACAAGGGTCGTTCAATGTGAAATTGTCGGAGATTCAACAAACCCTCGACAACGCCCGTGCTGAAAATGAAAAGCTGATCCACTGGGAACTTCGCACCATCCGCCAACGCAGCGCGTTGCTCGTATCCGAACCACCACCAGCCACAGCAGCAGTGACACCCAGCATCGACTGGCTCCGTTTCGCCGAACGCTTTCGTGGGCCCGAATCCATCGTTCTGGAACATCAGCGCCGCTACCTCGAACGCTTCGCAAATACACCCAACATTCTTGACCTCGGCTGTGGCCGTGGCGAGTTCTTGCAAGCCGCGCGCGAGGCCGGGCTCACCGCCATCGGCGTCGAAGCCCATCCTGAATTAGTCGCCCTCTGTCAAGCCAAGGGGCTCCATGCGCACTGCGCCGACATGTTCGCCTACCTTACCGATCAGCCCGTCCAATCCGTAGGCGGCGTCTTCTGTTCACACGTCGTCGAACATCTGGAAGCGGCGCAGCTACCGGCGCTGATTCAATTGTTGGGCCGCAAACTGAAATCGGGTGCGCCGGCGATTTTCGAAACGCCTAACGCAGAATCACCGGCGATCTTAACCACGCATTTCTACTTGGATCCCACCCATGTCCGTCCCGTGCCCGCCGCGTTGCTGAAGTTCTATTTGGAGGAAGCCGGATTCGGCGGCGTGGAGATAGAACATCTTCCTCCAGAGATGTTGGATTGCGCCGTCTATGCGCGCAAGCTTTAGTTAGCGCAACAATTCCATGAACCGGGCGCGCAACACCTGCGCCGTCTTGTGATCGGGAGCCACCACCAGCACCGTGTCATCCCCTGCAATCGTACCGGTAACCTCCGGCCAGTCCGCCCGATCCAGCGCCGCCGCCAGTGCATTCGCATTCGCCGGAGGGGTCTTCAGCACCAGCATATTCTGCGCGATGCGCACCTCCAACAGCACCTCGCGCGCCAGCGTTTCCACTTCCGGACCTGCCGGCGACGCGGCCATGTCCGTACCCACTTGGGCGTACCCGGCTGGCGTTTTTATCAAACCTAAATCACGCATATCGCGCGAAAGCGTTACTTGCGTGGCCGGAACCTTACGCGACTTCAACGCACGTACAAGTTCGTCCTGCGTGTGAATCGCCTGCGCGCGAATCACTTTCAAGATTTGATTTTGCCGATAGGACTTATTCACGTTTCAAATCTGGCTTAGATGTTTCAAACGCTTCTCAGCGTCTTTAAACGGTTTTCAGCGTCGGTGAGCGCCGCCGCAACGTGCTGCGGCCCCGTCCCGCCGCGGATTTCCCGCGTCTTCATGCCTTCCGACGGCTTCAGCACTGCTGCACAGGCCGGGGTGAATTCCGGCGCGAACCGGATCAATTCAGCGAGAGTCCAGTCCGACGGCTTCTTGCCGGAACGAACGCTTTCCAACACCAGCCGCCCGGCGATCTTGTGCGCCTGATGAAACGGCGTTCCGCTGCGTGCCAATGCTTCCGCCAAATCCGTGGCAACCGTCCAGCTTTCTTCCGCTGCTTGCAGCGGCCGCGCCGGATTCAACTTTGCGGTTTCCACTACCGCTACAGCCATCTCCAGTGATCCGCACAACTGATCCGCCGCGTCGAACAAAGGTTCTTTGTCTTCCTGCATGTCACGGTTATAGGTCATCGGCAGGCCCTTCATGGTCATGAACAGCGCGTTCATATCGCCGAACACCCGGCCAAATTTCCCGCGAATTAACTCGAGCGAATCCGGATTCTTTTTCTGCGGCATCAGACTTGATCCGCTGGTCACGCCGTCGCTCAACTCCAACCAGCCAAATTCCTCGCTGGAGTAGAGAATCCAGTCTTCCGCCAACCGGCTCAGGTGCAGCATCGTCGTCGACGCCGCGTACAGAAAATCTAGCGCAAAGTCGCGATCTCCCGAAACATCCATGCTATTAAACGTTGTGGACGCGAAACCCAAGTCCTTCGCGATCGCATCCCGGTCAAACGGAAATCCGCTGCCGGCAAGCGCTCCGCTTCCCAACGGCAGCACATTTACCCGCGCGCGCGCTTGCGTTAACCGCTCATGATCCCGCGCGAACATTTCGAAATACGCCAGCAAATAGTGGGCCCACAGCACCGGCTGCGCCCGCCGCAAATGGGTGTAGCCAGGAACGATGGCATCGGGGTCACGCTTGGCACAATCGATCAGCGCCTGCATCAACCCGCTCACCAGTGCCAAGGCCCGGTCCATTTCGCCGCGCAACCACAATCGCGTGTCCAGCGAGACTTGTTCGTTCCGGCTGCGGCCCGTGTGGATCTTCTCCGCCAGCGCGCCCACCTTTTCGCCCAGCTTGCGGATCACCAGAGTGTGCACGTCCTCGTCCGTCGCACCAGAGAAGAAATTGTTACCGGCCGATTCCACCGCCAATTCATGGAACGCACTCACCAACTCCGCCCGTTCCGAAGACGTGAGAATCCCCACGCCTTCCAGCGCCCGCGCGAACGCCTGCGATCCGCGAATATCCGCCTCCAGCATACGCCGGTCAAAGTGCAGCGAGCCCGAAAAACGCTCGAACACTTCCGAAGGTCCCTGCTCGAAACGTCCGCCCCACAACTTCATTTCTTTTTGGCTTTCTTTTTAACAGCCGTTTTGTGTTTCTTCAAAGACGCTCGCACCTGAATCGGTAACCCGATCAGATTAATGAATCCGCGCGCATCTTTCTGATCATATTCCGCACCCATCGTGAAACTGGCGATGTTCAACGAGTACAGCGAATTCGGCGAAACACGGCTCACCGGCTGGAAACCGCCCTTGTACAAACGCAACGTTACCGATCCCGTGTTGTCCTGGGTGGCCACGTCGAAGAACGCGTCCAGCGACTCGCGCAAGGGCGTGAACCACAAGCCGGCGTACACCAAGTCCGCATAATCCAGCGCCAGTTTCTGTTTGTAGTGCGCCAGGCTGCGATCCAAAGTCAGCGCTTCAATTTCCCGATGCGCAGCCATGATCAGCGTTCCGCCTGGCGTCTCGTAGCAGCCGCGCGACTTCATGCCGACGTAACGGTTCTCCACCAGATCCACGCGGCCTACGCCGTGCTTGGCGCCAATACGGTTCAACTCTTCCAACAGTTCCACCGCGCCCATGCGCTTCCCGTTCACTGAAACCGGCCGCCCGGCGTTAAAACCTATCGTCACGTCTTCCGCGCGATCCGGCGCGTCTTTCGGACTGCGCGTCAGCATCCAGATTTCTTCCGGCGCCGCGTTCTTGGGATCTTCCAGCTCGCCGCCTTCGTGCGAAATGTGCCAGATGTTGCGGTCACGGCTGTAAATCTTCTTGGTGGTTTGCGCGATCGGCACCTTGTGTTGCGCTGCGTATTCGATGCAATCCTCGCGCGAAATCAAATCCCACTCGCGCCACGGCGCAATCACCGGCAGATGCGGAGCCAGCGCCTTATATGTCAACTCAAAGCGCACTTGATCGTTGCCCTTACCCGTGCACCCGTGCGCCAAGGCATCGCAGCCGGTTGCCAGCGCCACTTCCACCTGACGTTTGGCCAACAACGGACGCGCAATGGATGTGCCCAGCAAATATTTGTGTTCGTACTCCGCGCCCGCGCGCACCATGCGCCACAAATATTCAGACACGAATTCCTCGCGCATATCGGCCACATAAACTTCCGACGCGCCGGTCTTCAGAGCCTTATTTTCCAGGCCCTTCAGTTCCCCGCCCCCTTGCCCGATATCTCCGCAGACGGCCACAACTTCGCAGCCGTAATTTTCCTTCAACCACGGAATGATGATGGAGGTGTCCAAGCCGCCTGAGTAGGCGAGTGCTACTTTTTTAGGATTTGCCATAAGAGTTTGATCAGTCTTTGATTATTTGAGCAGCAAGGCCAGCAGCGCCTTCTGCGCATGCAGCCGGTTTTCCGCTTGATCGAACGCCACCGATTGCGCGCATTCCATCACTTCATCGGTGACTTCCTGGCCGCGCTTGGCCGGCAGGCAATGCATGAAAACCGCTTTGGGCTTGGCTTGCGCCAACAACTGAGCGTTCACCTGATAGGGAGCAAACAACTGCGTGCGCTGCTCTGCTTCAGCTTCCTGTCCCATGCTGGTCCACACGTCGGTATACACGGCATCTGCGTTTTCCAGCGCCTCGCGCGGGTCCGGCGTCACCGTGATCGCGCCTGTTTCTCGCGCTTTTTCCACCATTGCCGCATCCGGCTGATAGCTTTCCGGCGTGGCCACCGCAACATGCACGCCCAGGCGCCCCGCAGTCAGCATCAGCGAATTCGCCACATTATTGCCGTCGCCCACAAACGCCAGTTTCAACCCGCCCAGCCGCCCAAAATGTTCTTTCAATGTCAGTACGTCCGCCAAAATCTGGCACGGATGATACAAATCGCTCAGCGCGTTGATCACCGGCACCTTGGCCCACTGCGCCAGCTCCTCAACCGTAGACTGCGCGAACACTCGCGCCACAATCCCGTGCACCCAGCGCTCTAAGTTGCGCGCCACATCCTTCACCGGCTCGCGATCGCCAATCGGCCCGGCATAATTCACCGAATCGCCGCCCAACTGCTGAATCGCCAGCTCAAAAGTGAGCCGCGTCCGCAGCGAAGGCTTTTCGAAAAGAAGCGCCAGATAGCGTCCTTCCAGAACCTTCGCGAAGCGTTTGGGTGCGCGCTTCATGGCCTGCGCCGTATGCAGAATCGCTTCCAGATTCTCGACAGAAAGATCCAGATCGGAAAGCACGTCCTTGCCAGACAGGCTGCTCCCTCCGCCCGTTTGCGGCTTGTCCATCGGCCTTAGCGCAGTCGCCATCGGCATCTCCTTTTTAGGGCCCGCTCGTTTCGAAATGGATGTGGCCCGCGACGTAATTGAATTTTTATTCAACGCTATGAATAATAATACACTACGCCGGGCGAAGCAAGGGAGTGCGGCAAGTTTTCTTTATTCGGGCAACGCGAAATTAAGAATGCAGTTGCACGCGCACCAGTTTCAGCGCCGCACTGTGCCCGCTGATTACCTCTACCGCCGCAAGCGCCACTCCAAAGTGCCCCGCCAGAAACACGCACAGCGCTTCATTCGCTTTGCCCTTTTCCGGAGGGGCCGCCACTTTCACCTTCAGGGTTCCGTCGGCCATCTGGCCCACCAGCTCCGTCTTGGCGCTGCGCGGGATTACTTTCACGCGAACGGTTTTTGAGCTGCCGCTCACTTCTTTGCAGCCGGGGTCTCAAGACCCGGCCGCTCGGCAATCTCCGCCACCGTGCCATCCACGTCTTCCAAACGAACCACCAGATTCTTTCGCGACGCAATCGCGGCATCGCTCAGGTCGAACTTCACGCCCATCATACGGTCCAGGCTGGCATGTGGATCTACGCGATCCTGCAGGCTCAAGACGTCGTTGTATTTGGGCCCCAGCAGTTTTTGATATTGGAATAGCGTGTTCACTTCCGGCTTGCTGATCGTCGTCCCCTCAACCGCAGCGCCCGTCGCCGGTGTCAGCAGAACCTTGGCCGATCCAATCACAAAACGAACATCGGAAGGATTTGCCACGCGGAAATCCACCATCAGCAAACTCGACTCGTCGCTCCCAGGTAAGGGCGCCACCCGCACCTTCAAAATTTTCCCGTCCAGGCGCAAATGCGCCCCTTCGGTTGCCGTGAAAACGAAAAATAGCGCGGCTGTGACAATCGCCAGCCCCAGAATCAAGAATGTGAAGTAACGTGTCTTCATCGCGTGGGGTCTGAGTTTTGCGTTGGTGCCGTTCATGCAGTGTAACACCCGCCTACGGCCACACCAAATGCGTGGATGCGTCTGGAAGAACGGCGTCAGCTCAGTCGCCCAGCAGCCGCCCGTAGGGTCGCAGGCTTTCCACGTGATCGCACAGCGCCTTGATCGCTGCGGTCAAGGGAATCGCCAGCAACAATCCCAACGCACCCCACAAAACGCCCCAGAACATCAGCGCAACCGTGGCTACGATCGGGTTCAGATGCACCCGCGCACCCACCAGCTTGGGGTACAGCAAATTCAGCGCCAGCAGATGCAGCACCGCCACCGTCACCATCAGGAACAGGTACAGTGCGGGCTCCTTCGATACGGGCAAAGCCGCCACCACCGGAGGAATCATCGCCATCGGCAATCCGATATAAGGCACCAGACTCAAAAACCCGCTCAGCGGAGCCACCATCAGCCAATACGGCAGCTTCACCGCCGCAAACAGCAGCGCGCTCGAAACACTCAGCACCAGGCCCAGCATGAAATTTCCCACCACATAGGCACGCACCATGTCGCCAATGCCACCCCACGCGTTGGCCGCCGCCGGCCGGTTCTCACTCTGAAACAACATCAGGTAGCGAGACCGCAAATGGTCCCGCCAACTCAACAAAAAGTAGACCAGGAATGGCACGAACGATGCCATCAGCAGGCCGTTATAGAACTGCCGGATATATCCATAGATGTAGGCAAACGGCGAGGTCGGCTCAGTCTGAATGTGCACTTCCTGTACTGCGGGCGCCAGGGGCGGCTCCACTGACTTTTTCTTTTTGCCTCGCGTGGCCGCGTTGTCCGCTTCCACCGCCGCATTAGCCGGCGCTTCAAACCGCCGCGGCACCAGCGCGCGGTACATGTTGTCCTCAAACCGCTGCATGCGCGCACCCAGCGAAACCACCACTTCATTCACGCGCGCGCCGTAGGCCGGCAACTCATCCGAAATTTCCTGCACTTGCAAATAGATTCCCAGCCCAGCCAGATAAATCAGCGCCAGCGCGATGCTGCACACCACCAAACTCGCCAATCCGCGCGGCAGCCGCAGGCGCATAAAAAACAGCACAATCGGCTCCAGTAGAAACGCAATCATCGCCGCAATCACAATCGTGATCAGAAACACCTGCCCAAAGTACAGCAGCGCCACCGCGGCGCCCGCCGCCAGCACATTTAAACCAAAGCGCAGGGATCTCTCCGCTTTATTTGCCGCAGTCACAGCAGTTGTGGGCATTACAGGACCAGGCAGCGGCTTCCCCGCTGAAATTTCAGAGGATGAAGCTTCAGCCGACGAAACTTCAGACGCAGTGACTTCACTCGCAGAAGCCGGACCTTGAGCGGTCACCGCAGGCGTGCGTTCAAACTCTTCAGCGCCGGCATCGCCGCTGGTACGCCCATCTGTAAGTACTGGCGAGCTGGAATCTTTCATTCCATCCCCTTCTCTTTTCACTGGACGGGCTTGCCACTGGAACCGGCTTGGGTTCCCCTTCCGTTGCCCGTGTTGCACTTGCCCGATATCCCAAGGTTGCCCCGTATCGAAAAGGCGCACCGGCGCTCTGCACCGGCAACCGGTACGCTCTTAATACCAATATAATTTGAAGAGGCCTTGGAATTCCACAACTATTTACGCAGCGGTCGCATTTTGGCCTTGGACTTGGGGAAAAAGCGCATCGGATTGGCCTTGAGTGACGCTCTCGGCATCACCGCCCAGGGTCTCCCTACCCTCCACCGCACCACCATCCGCGAAGACATCGCCGCGCTCGATCTTCTCGCCCGCTCTCATGAAGTCGACTTCGTCCTCATGGGCCATCCCATAAATATGAATGGCACCGAGGGACGCCAGGCAACTTACACCCAGGATTTCGCCCGGCGCCTTACGGAGCGTACCGGCATCCGTGTAGAGTATTGGGACGAACGCCTGACCAGCCGCGAAGCCGAACGCGTCCTGAAACAAAGCGGTATCAGCATCGAAAAACGTGCGCGTGCGGTCGACCGCCTCTCCGCCGTCATCCTGCTCGAAAGCTTTTTGGAGGCGAGCGCGCTCAGTAAGGAATCCAGCCAATCTTTGGACCAATCGCTCAACGAAACAGGAGACCATCAGGCGTGACCAAACTGCGCATCGCGCTTCTGTCCCTCTTCGCCATTATCATCGTGATCGGCGCCTTCACCGCCTGGTCGGTCTCCTCCGCCTACCGCGGATTTGGAGCCGAAACCACCGTCGTCATTAAACGTGGCACCGGCACGATGACCCTGGGCCGCGAACTCGCCCAGGCCGGCGTGGTTCGCTCCCCTTGGCAGTTTTGGATGGCTAAGGTGTTCCACCCGGGCGCCAAACTGCAAGCGGGCGAATACCGCTTCACCGCCTCTGCCTCCGCCAGCGAAGTTTTCGCGCGCATCGCCCACGGCGATATTTTCTATTTCGAACTTACCGTCCCGGAAGGCAGCAATATGTTCGACATTGCCCATCTCCTGGAAACCCGCGGCATCATGAAGGGCGACGCCTTCCTGCACGCGGCATCCGACGCGTCATTGATAAGAGATTCGATAAAGGACCTATCGCCCCAAGCCAATTCGCTCGAAGGCTTTCTGTTTCCTTCCACCTACCGGCTTAGCCGCAGCACCACGCCCGCCCAGCTGTGCCGTTTGATGACCGGCGAATTCCGCAAAGAGTGGAATAAACTCGGGGCGAAAAATACCGATCCCAACGCCGTCGTTAACCGCGTGGTCACTCTGGCCTCGCTGGTGGAAAAAGAAACCGGTGTTGCCGAGGAGCGCCCACTCATCGCCAGCGTGTTCGCCAACCGGCTAAGTAAAAAGATGCGGCTGCAGTGCGACCCGACCACCATCTACGCCGCGCTGCTCGAACACCGCTATCGCGGCAAGATCTACGCCTCCGACCTGGCCAATCCGAATCCCTACAATACCTATCAGAACGAAGGCCTGCCGCCGGGCCCCATCGCCAACCCGGGAGCCGAATCCCTGGCCGCGGCCCTACACCCGGCCACCGGCAACTATCTTTACTTTGTCGCCAAACCCGAAGGCGGCAGCCACAACTTCTCCGCCACCCTGGCGCAACACGGCCAGGCCGTCGCCCAGTATAGGAATGCCACCAAGCACTAAAACGAAGAAACACGCGCTCTCGCGCTGGTTGGCGGAGCACGATCCCCCCCGCATCGGCGTTCCCGAACTCGTCGAAATGCAGCAGGCCCTCGCGCCCATCTCTGAAGCCTACCTGCGCTCTCTGCTTCTCGAATGTGGCGTCCCGCTCACGCCCATGGTGGAAGGTGTTCGGCAAGGCACTCTGGATGAACTGGAGGCCAGCCTGCTCGCGCTGCTTCAGGAGTACCAACGTTGTGACCGCATTCGTCAGGTCATCACCGCCAAGGAGCACGCCCACTTGGCCATCTCCAAAAAATCAGCCCCGGTGAGAGATGCCTCGCACAAAACCGAAGCCATCCTATGGATGGCCACCTGGCTGGAAAATCCGCCGCTGTTTCCCGATTGGATTAAGCTCCGCCGCGCCGTGTGACGCTAAGTTCGTGGCGCTAAGTTCGTGTCACGAAGACCAAGCGACGCCCTAAGCGTCCAGTAACCACATCAGTGTTCGCGTCCGTGCTGCAACACGCTGTGATGCCGGCTGTACATAAAATAGATCACCAGCCCGATCACCAGCCATACGATTAACCGCGCCCAGTTCAGCCACCCCAGCTTATACATCATGTAGCCGTTAAACAGGATGCCCAGAATCGGCACCAGCGGCATCAACGGTGTGCGGAACGGCCGCGCCTGCTCTGGGTTCGTTTGGCGCAATACGATAACAGCAATACACACAATCACAAACGCCAGCAGCGTTCCAATATTCACCATCTTGCCAATATCGTCAATCGGCGTAATGCTGCCTACAATCGCAGCCAGCAGCCCCACCAGAATGGTATTCTTCCAGGGCGTGCGGAACTTAGGATGAATCGCGGCGAAGAAGCCTTTCGGCAGCAGCCCGTCGTTGGCCATCGAATACAGCACTCGCGATTGCCCCAGCAACATCACCAGCATGACGCTGGTCAATCCCGCCAGTGCACCTACCGTAATCACATTCGACGCGACCGTCAATCCACGATCCAAAAACGCCCGCGCAATGGGCGCCTCTATGTTCACCTGTTGATACGGCACCATTCCGGTT
Organism: Terriglobia bacterium; assembly: GCA_025350105.1. Taxonomy (GTDB): domain Bacteria; phylum Acidobacteriota; class Terriglobia; order Bryobacterales; family Bryobacteraceae; genus Palsa-187. The sequence continues at coordinate 21,455 of JANXYJ010000066.1, forward strand.
AATACGCCCGCCACCATCACATACAGCAGAGTGCATAAAATCAGCGACGCGATAATTCCAATCGGCAAGTCCCTCTGCGGATTCTTGGCTTCCTGCGCCGTCGTGGAAACCGCATCGAATCCAATATAGGCAAAGAAAATATAGGCAGCTCCCGCGCCTATGCCCGAAAACCCAAACGGCGCAAAACTCGCCCAATCGTGTCCCCAGTTTGAGAAATTCACATACTTCATTCCCAACCCGATTACAAACAACACCACCGCCACTTTCACCACCACGATCACCGCATTGAACCGGGCGCTCTCCCGAATGCCTATCACCAGAATCGCTGTGATCACCAGCGCAATCACAAAGGCCGGCAGGTTAAAACCAATGTCCACTCCGAAAACATGCGGTGCATTCAGCAACTCCGTCGCCCGCCGCAGCAATTCAGGCGACTGTGCCGTAGTGATCGCCATCACCTTATCGACAAAGGCCTGCGTACCGGGCGCCAGACTCGCATCGGAGGCCTGCGCCATCTGCCGCGCCACCACTCCCTCCGCGGTCCGCAATCCCGTCCAATGGTCATACGCCAGCCACAACGGAATCTTGATATGCACAACATTCATCAGTTCAACAAAGTTATTAGACCAGCCCGACGACACCGTGCTGGCGCCCATCGCGTACTCTAACGTCAAATCCCAACCGATAATCCACGCAAACAATTCGCCCAGCGTCGCGTAGGCATACGTGTACGCGCTGCCCGCTAGCGGAATCATCGCCGCGAATTCCGCGTAGCATAAACCCGCGAACGCGCAACCCAAACCCGATAGCACGAAGGAAAGCATCAGCCCAGGCCCGGCGTAGTGCGCGCCCAAACCGGCCAGCACGAAAATTCCGGCGCCAATTACCGCGCCAACGCCCAATGCCGTCAATTGCACCGGACCCAACGTCCGCTTCAAGCTGTGTTCGCCCGATTCTTCTGCTTCTTTCAGCAACATCGATAGCGGCTTGGTAGCGAATATGTTCACAGGACCTCCCCAGTAAGCGAAACAATAACTGCACTTTTTGTTTTAAATGATCGTACGAGCAATGGCGGGCCCAGCACGCCGTTAATGCACGAGTCTAGCAGACTGCCGCGTCTATACGGGCTCGCTCCGACACTCACGAGGACATACTCGCCACAGCAGACCTGCTGCAAGGAAGGTCAAAATCAAATTCGGTACTCCAAAATCACGCGTTCAACTCGCTTCAATTCACCGCTTGCCCATTCGAAACCCGCCCCGCCCCCATCTTCTCCATCAGCTTGCGATCCACCGCCAGATCAATCCAGCCAATCATCATTTCATCCCAACTCTGCGGACCCCAGGTTACGGTGGCCGCCGGATCCGGATTGAACTTATTGTTGGCGCTGTTATCAAAGTGCGCGGTCACCTCCAGCCGCGTTCCCGCCGGCAGTTCCTTCGGCGTTTCCAGGTAGTAATACGGTTGCCAGTTGAAATCGTACTGGGGAACATTCAGCAGCGTTTCCGTTTCCCCCGTCGGATACACCGCGCGAATCTCCATCGATTTTCCCCGTACATGCATGTGCGCCCGCATCGCCACCAGCTTCACCGGAGCCCCAAAACTCCCGCTCGCATCCACCCGGAAATCCGCCACCCCCGGCGGAATATTCAAACCCTGCGGCATCACCTGCGTGCCAATCACCTGCTCCACCACCGCTTGCTTGGCAAACACCAGCCCGATTCGCGTGCGATCCTGCGCCGGCTTGCCATTGCTGGCATAGTGCATCTGAAACTCCAGCACCGCGCCCGCTTTGATTAACCGCGCCTGCCCCGGCTTCCACACCTGAGCCATCATCCCCGGAGCATATCCACCCAAATACTCTTCGCGTTGCCGACCCCCATTAGAAAATGGGCCGCGCATAACCACAATCGCGTGATGCAGCGCCGCCGGCGCACTGGGCCGCACTTCCACCATCTGCACCCACTTGTCTTCCGTAAAATTCGTCGGCACCCGGATGTATTGATAGTCAATCGTGCCCTTCGCCGGCACATCGAAAGGCGCAGGCATTTCGAAAATGGCGTCCGGCTTTGGAATACGCCAACCGTCATTTATAGACGACCCGAATACCCGCGGCTTGGGAGCCTCCGCCAACTTCCCTTCTGGCGCGCCCGCATCAATCCAAGCCAGAATGGTTTCTTTCTCGCCCGCCGCCAACGAAAGATCGTTCGAAAACTTCCCGTATTTCGGATCCGCGGACCACGGAGGCATCTTCCCGCTCAGCAGCGCCGCCCGCATCGCCTTCGCCCAAGGCCGCGTCTCCGCATAGGTCAACAAAGACATCGGAGCCACCTCCCCCGCCCGATGACACTCCTGACACCGCCGCTGCAAAATCGGCTCAATGTCTTTGTGAAAGGTAGGATGAAGAGGCAGCTGACCAGTAGGTCCGGCGGCCAAGCCGGACACAGCTACCGTGAACAGGATGATGATCTGTCGAATACTCCGCACGTCTTTATGATAAACGGCAGTGGCCACCGCTACCGATAGGCGTCCTTGCGGTTCCTGACGGTATGGACGCGAAGTGTGTCAGGATGCTCTTCGGTGAATCGGACGCGATCGTCGCCTACGCGAAGGCGCTTTTCGCCATCTTCATCACCCCCACCCAAAACTCAATCTCCCGCCCTCCCAACCACTTGTCACATTGACTCACACCGGCCACCCAAGCGATCCCTTACATTGTGGGCAAGGAGTTCGAGCGCTCACCTGTCAGAGGGCTTGGATCCGCCAAGAGGAGCAATTCTAGAACAAGCTTCGAGGGCGTGCGAGTGATGGGCGTCAAATCGGAATGTGATCCGGTCCCTATGCTGCTGCGGGTTAGATGTAGCCGCCCGATGTTCGCCGGCGTTAAACAAGCGAGCCCGCCTTGGATGCGAAAGTGTTCGAAGCGGAAGGGCGCCCTGGAAAATTTGAACGGAGCGATTTAAAAAGAGCGGCTGAAAAAGGAAGAACACGGCCGAAAACGAGGGCACAATTCTACTTATAAGCCGCCACGCCTGTCACGCGTTCGCCAATCACCAGCGCATGCACGTGATCCGTGCCTTCATACGTCTTCACCGTTTCCAGATTGCACATGTGCCGCATGATCGGATAGTCGTCAACAATCCCGTTCGCTCCCAATAAATCACGCGAAGTCCGCGCGCAATCGAGCGCCATCGCCACATTGTTGCGCTTCAACATCGACACATGCGCCGGGTCCAATTTACCTTGGTCTTTCAGTCGGCCGGCATGCAGCGCCAACAGCTGCGCTTTCGTAATCTCCGTAATCATCGCCGCCAATTTTTCCTGTACCAGTTGATGCGATGCAATCGGCCGGTCGTCAAACTGTTTGCGCGCGACGCTATACGCCCGCGCGGTTTCATAGCAGTCCATCGCCGCGCCAATCACGCCCCAGCCAATCCCGAACCGCGCCTGCGTCAAACACGAAAGTGGAGCCTTCAAACCATTCGCCTCCGGCAGCCTCGCGCTCTCCGGCACCCGGCAATTGTTAAATGCAAGACTCGAGGTCACCGACGCGCGCATGGACAACTTGCCATGAATGTCCGACGTCGTAAATCCCGGGGTATTTTTCTCCACTAAGAATCCGCGTACACCATCGTCCGTTCGCGCCCACACCACCGCTACATCCGCAATGCTTCCGTTGGTGATCCACGTTTTCTCGCCGTTCAAAATCCAATCGCTTCCATCGCGGCGCGCCCGCGTCAACATCCCCGCTGGATTTGAACCAAAGCCCGGCTCAGTCAAACCAAAACAACCAATCGCCTCGCCCGCTTGCAGCTTCGGCAGCCAGCGTTGCTTTTGTTCGTCACTTCCATACTTATAGATGGGATACATCACCAGCGCACCCATCACGCTCACGAAACTGCGCAAACCGGAATCCGCGCGTTCAATCTCCTGCATCACCAGACCATACTCGACGTTGCTCATGCCCGCGCAGCCGTAGCCTTCCAAATTGGCGCCCAAAAATCCCAGCTCGGCAATCTCCCGGATCAACTCATTCGGAAACCTCCCTTCTCGAAAGCAATCGCGCATTAAGGGCACCGCGCGCTGGTCCACAAACCGCCGCGCGGTCTGCCGCACCAGCAACTCTTGCTCGCTAAGCTGCGAATCGATCAGCATATAGTCCACGCCCGGAAATCGAGTCATAACCCTCCCCTTCAGTACCGACGCTCGCTAACGCCCGTTAGGCAGCGAATAAAATGGATTCAACCGACCACCAATTCCCGATAGAGCTCCGCCCACTTCTGCGCAATCTCCGGCGCACTATAACCTTCGCATGCGGCCAAACCCGCTCGTGTCAACGCCAACGCCAAACCTGGTTCCTCGATCAACCGAAGCGCTTCCCGCGCCATGGCTTCATGATCGTCCAACGGCACCAGCAGGCCTGTCCGTCCGTGATCCACGATGAACGGAACACCGCCCGCTGCCGTCGATACAAACGGCAGCCCGCTTGCATAACACTCTAAAATAGAGCCCGGCATGTTATCGATATTCGGGCTCATCAAATATATTTCCGCCTCGCTATATAACTGCCGCATCCGCGCTTGATCCACGAAACCCAGAAACTGCACGTTGCGCAAATTCATCTCGCGCACCAGGGCTTCCATCCGCGGACGAAGCGGGCCATCGTGCGCCAACACCAAAGACGCCTCCGGATACTTTCGTTGGACCAACGCAAATGCCTTCAGCGTGCACGGAATGTTGTACAACTCCTCCATGCCGCGGTTGGAAAAGAAGCGCGGCCCCGGCCGTTCCCGTTCCCGAAAAAGAAACGTCGAGGTATCGATGATGTTGGAAATGAATTGCGCGCGCAAACCAAACTTGGCAAACACCTGCACCAGATAGCCGCTGGGCGGCACAATACGGTCCACCTTACCCAACAGACGCACCGCGCTGGGCCAATCCCGCAAATGTTCTTCCGCCCGCCCATCGCGATAATTCACCAGGCATTTCTTGCAGAATAGTTTTGCGATGCGAATGGCCGGCGCCGTGGAAATGACAAACGACGTGGTGCCCGCGCTGAATATGTGAAGCACGTCATAATGCCACACCCGGGCCATCAGCGACGCCACGTAAACCATTTCCGTCACCAGCGTGCGCACGTATTTGATGCGCTGCAGCCATCCTAGCAGACCTGGAAGCGCCGGATTCACCGCTTGAAATTCCACCTCCAGCTCCGGCTGCGCGCGCAGCGCTTTCAGCAGGCGATCAAGCTGCACCGCTTGTCCGCCAGTGATGCGCAGCGAAGGACCCACCAGAAGAATGCGCAACGGCTTAGGCATGAAGAAAACCGAACTAAGCCCCGCTCAATTGCACCTGCGGTTGAGGTGCAGCAGCGGCGCGGTTTTCCTGCTTAAGCCACGCCTCCAGCACAAACAGATACCACAGTTGATTGGGAACTTCGCCCGTGGCCGCGCTGGCCTTCCAAAAATCCAAAACTTTGTCCGCTTGAATAATGCCGGCTTTTTCCAAACGCGAATCCATCATTGCCTGTTGAAAATCCGCGCCCCACTTTCCCGCCAACCACCGCCGTACAGGAATACCAAAACCCTTTTTTGCGCCCGTCGCCACACGTTCGCCAATTTTGCGCCGAGCGAGTTCACGCAATACCGCTTTCAGGGTTCCGTTGTGCAGTCGCAAACCGAATGGCAGTTGGCCCGCAAACTCCCATAGTTGATGATCCAGAAACGGCGACCGCGCTTCCACCGCATAACGCATCGTGCCGCCATCCACCTTGGTCATGTACTCGCCAGTGAAGCGCGTCTTGCGGTCGTATTGCAAAAATTCCCCCAGCAGATTTTTCGCCGATGCATGCGACCATGCGATCGCGCGTTGCCTTACGCTGCGATCCTTCATCCGATCGCCCAATAAGTCGTTTCGCCAATACAACGGCAGCCCATCATGGATATTCGCCAACGCCCCAATGCCGCCGGTTGAATAATCCAGAAAATGTTTGGCGCGCTTGACGTTTCCTGAATTCGGCAACAGCTTGCGCGCCTGTTGCCACACAGGCGTCGCCGCGCCCGGCAGCCGGTTGGCCAACTGCTGCGCCATCCAAAAATGTTTGTGTTCGGGATAGCCCAGAAAAATGTCATCGCCGCCGTCGCCGGTCAACAAAACGGTGGCTTCGTGCTTTACGGCTTTTGACACCCGCAACATCCCCAACGCGGACGCGCACGCGAACGGCTCACCGTAGGCGGAGACCAACTGGTCCACGTTTGGAGAATCCTCGGGCGCAACAGAAATTACCTGATGCGGTATGCCCAGCGCCTTCGCAGTCAAGGCCGCATCGGCGGATTCATCCATCGGGTCGTTCGGTGTGCCAATGGTGAAGGCCCCGATGTTGCCGCCCAACTTGGCAATGGCCCAACACACCAGGCTTGAATCCACACCACCGCTGAGCAGCGCACCCACTTTCACGTCGGCTTCTAAACGCAATTTTACGGATTCCAGAAAGATGGACTCCGTGCGCTCCACGGCCTCCTCAAAAGAAATTCGCGAGTGTGCATCTGCCACTGGCAGACTCCAATAAGCCGACTCACGAAGCTGGCCATCACTCCATTCAATCAAGCCGCCCGCTGGCACCTTGCGGACATCCTTATATATGCAGCAATCGTCGGTAACGTAGCCGAACTCCAGAAACTCGGCCACGCCGTCTTCATCGATAGCAGGAGCAAAGCCCGCATCATGCAGCGCCCGCGCAGTGGAAGCGAAAGCCAGTTGCCGGCCTTTCACCGTATACAGCAACGGCTTCACACCCAACCGGTCACGCACCAAAAAACATTTCCTTGCCTTTGCGTCCCATAGGCCAATGGCAAACATGCCGCGCAATTTCGCCAGCATTTTCTGCATGCCCCAATGCCGGTAGCCATGCACCAGCACTTCGGTATCGCTGCGGCTGCGAAACTGGTACCCGGCGCTCTCCAGTTCACGGCGTAGTTCCAGGAAGTTATAGATCGCCCCGTTGAAGACCAGCCCCACCTGCCGGTCTTCGGAAAGCATGGGCTGATGGCCCAGCGGACTCAGATCGAAAATGGAAAGCCGCCGGTGCCCCAGCACCGCGGTCGATCCCATCAAACCCGCCGCAGGCGCCCACGTCTCCAACCCCTCGGCGTCGGGACCGCGCAGTGCCAGCGATTCCGTCATGCGCCGGACGGCTCGCTGTGCCAAGTCCGTATTACCATCGCCGATCCAGCCGGCTATTCCGCACATCGCTCGGGAATTTCCCCTCTCTGGTTCAGTCTATCGCAACCGATCCCAAACCCACCTCAACCCCCACGCGGTTGAGCCGATAAGACTTCACATGCCGGACGTTTTCGCAACCCGGGCCAGCCAGATTCTGGAAGCAGCCGAGTCGGCTTCCTCCCAGGGTCAGTCCTGTTCGGATGTCACCATCGTCCTGGGACACGACGGCTCCTTGCGGATGTTGGCCGAAAACGATTGGCCGCTGGATTCCCTGGTCGGGCACCTTGGTGCGAAATCGGCCTACAGGGTCAGTCAAATAGAAGGAAAAATTCAGGTGGAAGGGCGCGACGGGTCCCGCCATTGCATGCTCCAAGCCGTCTCCCCCGCCGAAACCGCCCGCAGGATGCTCGCCGCTCGTTAAAAGAACCGCTCGCTAAGAAGAAACGGAGAACCCCAAGCCCCGATTTCCTAATAAGCAGTATTCCATTCGGCAGGGAGGTTGCTTGCCGGGCGAGTCGCGAAAGTGGGAGCCGCGCTCATTTTTTGGGCGGGAATGTTTTGGCCGAAAGAGCCCTCGGGCCCCTCCGCCGAAGTTGATATACTGGAGTATCAATCGTATGTCGACTCCCGAACTCACCCTTCCGTTCCATGGTTCGCAATCCAACCCGAAAAGTGATCAGGGCAAGCGCATTATCCTCTTGAGGCCACGCGGGTTCTGCGCCGGAGTGGTGCGTGCGATCGACGTCGTGAAAATTGCTTTGAACATGTACGGCGCGCCGATTTACGTGCGCAAGGAAATTGTCCACAATAAGCATGTCGTTGATGAGTTACGCGCAGCCGGTGCGATCTTCGTTGAGGAGCTTACCGAAGTCCCCAAAGGCGCGCGAGCCATTTTCAGCGCCCACGGCGTAGCCCCTTCGGTGCGTACCGAAGCCCAGCAACGGGAGCTGCAAGTGATTGACGCTACTTGCCCGTTGGTCACCAAGGTGCACATTGAGGCGGTCAAGTTCGCGCGGCAGAACTATACCATCGTTCTGATTGGTCATAAGGATCACGACGAAGTCACCGGAACCCTGGGCGAAGCTCCCGAATGCACGGTACTCGTTTCCACCGTTACCGACGTCGATCAACTTGTGGTGAAAGATCCCGAACGTGTATCGTTTATCACGCAAACTACTTTGAGCTTGGACGAAACCCGCGACATCGTCGGCCGGCTGCGGGAACGGTTCCCCAAAATCAAAGGCCCGGCCGCCCAGGACATTTGTTACGCCACTGAAAATAGGCAGCTTGCGGTAAAAGCTGTGGCGCCGCTGTGCCACTTGTTATTAGTAGTGGGTTCGCAAAACAGTTCCAATTCGCGGCGCCTGGTTGAGGTTTGCGAAAAAGAAGGCGTTCCTTCGCACCTGGTGGACGACGCCAGCGAAGTGCGCCCGGAGTGGTTGGAAGGAAAAGACATTGTCGCGGTGACGGCGGGTGCGTCGGCTCCGGAAAATCTGGTACAGGAATTGATCGATGCGCTCCGCGCCCGTGGCTACGGGACCTTGGAAGAAGTTGAAATTAAAGAAGAGGATGTCCGTTTCAATTTGCCATCGGAACTCACCCGCAGCGCTCAGCTGCACACAATTTCCACGGCAACCAACACAGCGAGGGTATGAGTCCCAGTCTCCAAATTATTGATTCGTTCGTGGCGACTTGCTCCCAGGCTCTGAAACGAGGGGCGGGGTTTCTACTCGACCAACAGCACCGCGACGGGTACTGGTGGGCCGATCTGACCGCCGATTCCACCTTGGAATCGGATTTCATTCTGGTCGAACTCTGGCGCCATTCGCCGGTGAACGGCGTGTGGAATCCTCCCACACGCGACCTGGTGGAGAAGGCCAAGCAGGCGATCTTGGCACGGCAGTTGCCGGATGGCGGGTTTAATATCTACGCCGAAGGGCCTTCGGAGGTCAATGCGACTATTAAGGCTTACACCGCATTGAAGCTGGCGGGACTGAGCCAGGATCATCCAGCAATGGCGAAGGCCCGCGAACGGGTGCATACGCTGGGGGGGCTGCAGGCGGCCAACAGCTACGTCAAAATCAACCTGAGCATCTTCGGTTTGTTTCCGCGCGAGCACACGCCATCGGTTCCGCCGGAGCTGATGTTTTTCGGCAAGTGGATTTACGAAATGTCCTCCTGGACCCGCGCCATCGTGATTCCGTTGTCGATTGTCCACGCCATGAACCCCATGCGGCCGGTGCCGGCGGGCTTCACGGTGAACGAATTGTTTGTGCCGGGCGTGCGGCCCAATCTGGATTACCCCGATAACGAAGGCTTCTTCAGTTGGCGGCACTTCTTTTTGAAGCTGGACAAAGCGCTGAAGTTTTGGGAGCGCCATCCGATTGACTGGGTTCGCGAAAAGGCGATCCGCAAAGCCGAACAGTGGATGCTGGAACGCACGGTGAATTCGGACGGCGTCGGTGCCATCTATCCGCCCATGATGTACGTCATCATGGCGCTGGATCTATTGGGCTATCCGAGCGATCATCCGCACGTGGTCGAAGCCCAAAAGCAGTTTCTGAATCTGCTGGTCAATGACGAACGCGGGTTCTATTTTCAGCCTTGCTTCTCGGTGGTCTGGGATACGGGCATTGCCGCTTACGCTTTGGGTGAATCGGGCATCGTTCCGCAATCGGTGTTGACAAAAGCGGTGGATTGGCTGTTGACCAAGGAAGTGCGGCGCAAAGGCGACTGGAGCATCAAACGGCCCCATCTTGAGCCTTCCGGCTGGTACTTCGAATTCGCTAACGAATTCTATCCCGATATCGACGATACGGCGCAAGTGCTGTTGGCGCTGGCCCGCGGCAAAGGATCCGACAAAGCCAAGCAGGACGCCTGCATGAAGCGAGCCGTGGAGTGGCTGCTTTCGATGCAATCGAAAGACGGCGGCTGGGCTGCGTTTGACGTCGACAACAACTGGGATTTCTTGAGCTACGTTCCGTTTGCCGATCACAACGCGATGCTCGATCCCACCTGCCCGGATATCACGGGCCGGGTGCTGGAAGCCTTGTCAGCCTGCGGCGTGCCGCATCACTATCCATCGGTCCGGCGCGGCGTGGATTGTTTGATCCGCACCCAGGAAGCCGATGGCAGCTGGTACGGCCGCTGGGGCGTGAACTATATTTACGGAACGTTTTTGGCTTTGCGCGGTTTGCAAGCCGCCGGCGAAAGCGACCGGGAAGCGCATATTCTGCGCGCCGGGGAATGGCTGCGGTCGATTCAAAATGGCGATGGCGGCTGGGGCGAAAGCTGCGCCAGCTATGACAAGAACACCTATGTAGCGGCCGCCAGCACGCCTTCGCAAACGGCGTGGGCGGTTTTAGGCTTGCTGGCCAGCGGGGACCACATCAGCAGCAGCGTGCAAAAGGGTATTGAATTTTTGATCGAAACGCAAAGGCCCGACGGCGGTTGGGACGAAAAGCTGTCCACCGGCACCGGGTTCCCGCGCGTGTTCTACTTGCAGTATCACTACTATCGACATTCGTTTCCGGTGCTGGCCTTTTCGGCGTATCTGGCGGCGAGAAACGCGAATGGAGTCAAGCACACATGAGAGTTCCCCTGTCCCAGGTGGCCGACATGGCCACCTACATTGCCAAGAACAAGCTGCGACCGAAAGCGGAATGGCAGCAGAATCTTGCCGGCAAGGAGGATTCGGCGAACCCGTTCAAGATTGTCCATACGCAAATTCCCTCCATGCGAGCCGAACGCAAGCCGCATCCGATGATCAACAAGCGTTTCCCGCTGGTGATGATGCTGGAGCCCTTGCATGCCTGCAACCTGACCTGCACCGGCTGTGGACGCATTCGCGAGTACGAGGACAGCATCCGCGACCGGGTATCGCTGGAGGATTGCCTGAAGGCGGTGGACGAATGCGGCGCGCCGATGGTTTCCATCTGTGGCGGCGAGCCTCTCTTGCTGCCCGATATCGGCCAGATGTGCGCCGAAATCCTGAAGCGGGGCCGGTACATTCAGCTGTGCACCAACGGCATGTTTCTGCGCAAGCGTTTGAAGGATTTTACGCCTCATCCCAACCTGGTGTTCAACGTCCATTTGGACGGCATGGAAAAGAACCACGATATCGCGGTGGAACGCCCAGGCGTTTTCAAGGAAGCCATCGATGGCATCCGGGCCGCCAAGGCAGCGGGCTATAAGGTGTTTAGCAACACCACGGTCTATAAAGAGACCGATATGAACGAGATCTGGCAGCTGTTCGAATTTCTGGAAACCATGAAGGTGGACGGGCATTCGATTTCGCCGGGCTATGGCTACTCCGCCGTAAACGACCGCGAGATGTTTTTGACGGTGGACGACACCCACGAAAAATTCGCACGCATAAAGGAAATGGCCAAGCGCTTCCCGCTGGTTTCCTCGCCCATCTACATGGATTTCCTGAAAGGCGAACGGGATTTGCCCTGCACCGCCTGGGGCATGCCCACTTATAATGTGAAGGGCTGGAAGGGCCCGTGTTATTTGATCACCGACGGGCACTACAAAACGTTCGAGGATCTGATGACCAAAACGCCGTGGGAAAACTACGGGACCGGTAACGATCCGCGCTGCCAGGATTGCATGGTGCATTGCGGCTACGAACCTTCGGCGGCTTATGGGGTGAATTCCAAGCTGTCGGATCCGTTTAAGCAGTTGGGCTGGCTGTTGAGTTAATTGGTTTTTCTATACGAGTGACGGAATGAAGCCGGTATTGGTGACGGGTGCGACGGGGTTTGTGGGCTGGCACGTCGCCCGTAATTTACTGGAACGCGCAGTGCCGGTACGGGTGATGGCGCGGAATCCGCAGGCTAGCGCGCAGGCGCTGCGACAGTTGCCGGGCGCCGAGGTTGTGCAGGGGGATTTGCGCGACGCCGATTCGGTGGGGCGCGCCGTTGCGGGATGCGGCGTGGTGTATCACGTTGCCGCCGACTATCGGTTATGGGTGCCGAAGCCGGAGGAGATGTACCGTTCAAACGTGGACGGGACGCGGAATTTGCTGCAGGCGGCACGGATTCATGGAGTAGAGAAGGTGGTTTATACCAGTACGGTGGGGTGCATTGGATTTCCAGACGGCGGAGTGGGCAATGAAGAGACTCCGGTGAGTTTGGAGTTGATGAAGGGTCCGTATAAGCGCAGCAAGTTCATGGCGGAGCAGGTGGCGCTGGAGTTTGCCGGGCTGGAGTTTACCGGGAAAAGCCTGCCGGTGACCGTTGTGAATCCGACGACGCCGGTAGGGGATCATGATTTTCGTCCCACGCCCACCGGCAAGATGATTGTGGATTTTTTGCGTGGGGCGATGCCGGCGTTTCTGGATACTGGCCTGAACATTGTGGATGTGGACGATGTGGCCAAGGGACATTTGGCGGCGTGCGAACGCGGGCGGGTAGGCGAACGGTACATTTTAGGCGGCGAGAATTTGACCTTGCAGCAGATTCTAGGCAAGCTGGCTGCGGCCAGCGGCAGGAAAGCCCCGGGAATACGGGTGCCCTACGCGGTGGCATACGCGGCCGGTGCGGTCTCCACGGCCTGGGCGGGCGTGACCGGCAAGGAACCGCTGGCACCACTGGACGCGGTGCGGATGGCGCGGCAGAAGATGTGGGCGAGCAGCGATAAAGCGGCCCGGGAATTAGGATACACGGCACGGCCGGCGGCGGAAGCACTGGCCAGGGCGGCGGAATGGTTTCAGGCAAACGGATATCGTGAAAACATGGCTGCTGGTCGCCGCCGAACGGCGTGAATTTGACGGAATCCGGAAACGGATGGGAAACGTAACTGGTTTGAGTTGGGCAAGTTTGAGCGGGCGCGGCACGAAACTTGCGGGTGTGAAGTTTGCAATGCAGGCCCAGCACCAAGGTGCGCGTTGGTGGATGATCGCCAACGGACCGGGTCGGGAATTGGTGGAACAGGCAATGCCGGAAACGGCTAAAGATTGGGTGAAAAAGAACGTGAGCGGCATCGTCAGCACCGGGTTGTGCGGGGCACTGGACCCGGCATTGCGCACGGGCGATATCGTGGTTGCGGGTGATGGTCTGGTGAGCACGCGTCGTTTTGTAAAAGGTGCCATGCATTCGCTCGACCGCGTGGCTGTGACCTCGAAGGAAAAGCGGATTTTGCGCAATCAGACGGGAGCGATTGCCGTTGATATGGAAACGGCAGCAGTGCGGGAACGCGCCGAAGCCTGGGGCATTCCTTTTCATTGCGTGCGAGTGGTTTCCGACAACGCGGGCGAGGATTTGGCGTTGGACTTCAACCGGTTCCGCGACGAGAGAGGCGATTTTTCACGCATCAAGATTGCGATGGCTGCGCTGTCCAGCCCCCTAAAAGTGCTGCCGCGCCTGATGGAATTTGACAAGAACTGCCGACAAGCGGCGGATACCCTAGGAGAGTTTCTTGCCGACTGCCAATTCTAGTGTCCTGCCGTCCATCGACTCAGCCTCGACGGCGCTCGCCGTGGTGTCGTCCCCAGCAGCGGTGCCTGAAAAAATGTCGGCAGCCGTTTATAAGGGTGCGGGCCGGGTGGAGGTGGATTCCATTCCGGTGCCAGCGGTTGGGCGCGGCGAAGTCCTGATTCGCGTGGAGAGCTGCGGAATTTGTCCGACGGATCTGAAAAAGATTTCCTACGACCTGCTGCCCGCTCCGCGCATCTTCGGCCATGAAACGGCGGGCGTAATTGCAGCGGTGGGCGCGGGCGTCGGCAAATACACCATCGGCGACCGCGTGATTGTGTTCCATCACATTCCCTGCGGCGATTGTTTTTATTGCACACGCAAGTTGTACGCCCAGTGTCCGGTTTACAAGAAAGTCGGCGTGACGGCGGGCTATGAGCCGGCGGGTGGCGGATTTTCTCAATATGTCCGCGTGATGGATTGGATCGTGGAGGGCGGGATTGAAAAGATTCCCGATGGCGTTTCCTTCGACGCGGCATCGTTTGTGGAACCGGTGAACACCTGCGTGAAGGCGGTGGAGCAGATCGCACCGATGGCGGGCGACGTGGTGGCGATTCTGGGGCAGGGTCCCATTGGTTTGATCTTCACCATGATTCTGGCGCGCGAAAACGTAACAATTCTTGCTACCGATACGTTTGAATCCCGGCGCCAGTTGGCGCGCGAGCTAGGAGCACAGGAAAGCTTCGATCCGCGGGACGAGGCTTTGAACCAGAGCATCCGTAAAATGACGGACGGGCGCGGAGCCGATATCGTGATCGTTGCGGCTTCCGCCAAAGGGATTGTGGAGCAAGCTGTGGCGATTTCCCGGCCCGGCGCCAAGGTCCTGCTATTTGCGCAAACTTCGCATCAGGAGCGAGTCGAAGTATCGGGCGCCGACATCTGTGTAGGAGAGCGGATCTTGTGCGGCTCCTATAGCGCGTCTGTCGATTGGCAGAAAAAGTCCGCGGAGCTGGTATTTTCCGGGGCTTTGCCGGTAGAAAAGCTGATTTCGCACCGCGTGGCGTTGCGCGACATCCGGGAAGGGCTGGAGCAGGCGTTGCATCCTGGCCCAGAATCGTTGAAGATCGTAGTACAGCCTCAGAGGTGATGCTAAGAGTGACTGAGCAGATGACAGCCGCCGTCTTGTACGGCAAAGAGGACCTGCAGATTGAAACTGTAGATGTCCCGACCATTGGTGCCGGCGATGTATTGGTGCGCGTGCGCGCCGCGCTCACCTGTGGAACGGACGTGAAGGTATTCAAGCGGGGATATCATGCGCGGATGATTGTGCCGCCCGCGCTGTTCGGCCATGAACTGGCCGGCGACATCGTAGCCCTTGGCAAAAATGTAACGCTGGGCAAGAACGCCCGGGGCTTCAAAATTGGCGACCGCGTGATGGCGGCCAATTCGGCTCCCTGCGGCGTGTGTTTCTATTGCCAGCGCCATCAGGAAAATTTGTGCCAGGATCTGTTGTTCAACAACGGAGCCTACGCCGAATACATTCGCATCCCGGAAAGAATCGTGCAGCGCAATTTGCACATTCTGGACGATCATATTGGCTACCAGGACGCGGCGCTGGCCGAACCACTCGCCTGCGTGCTGCGCGGGCTGGAAGAAAGCAACCTGCGGCCGGGCGATACCATCGCCATTATCGGGCTGGGTCCGATTGGCATGATGTTTGTGCGTTTGGCCAAAGCCATGTACGGCGCGCGCGTGATTGCGTTGGGCCGGCGCAAAGCGCAACTGGAACGGGCCACCCGCATGGGCGCGGACGAAGTGATCCTGAATTCCGATAAGGCCGACGTGGTCTCTGAAGTAAAACGCTTGACCGGCGGACGGGGCGCGGATGTGGTGGTGGAAGCGGTGGGTCTGCCGGAGTTGTGGCAGTTGGCCACGCACATCATCCGGCGCGGCGGCGTGGTGAACTTCTTCGGCGGCTGCGCCACGGGCACCGAAGTTCGCCTGGATACGCAACTGCTGCACTATTCTGAAATCACCTGCAAAGCCAGTTTCCATCACACACCGGAATTGATTAAGAAAGCGCTGGAAGCAGTGGGCCGCGGCTATGTCACCGCCAAGGATTTCGTCAATGGCGTGGAGCCGTTGACCAATCTGCTGGAAGTGATGCAGCACCTGATGAGTCACAATGGCCATTTGAAGACAGCCATTATTCCGTAAGAGCGTTTTCAACCTTGTGTATTTAGCGCCTGCTGAATTCGTCGCCTCCCCGGATGCGCTGAATCGCGCGTGGGCGCTGGACGAATCTATCGCCTACACCAAGTGGCTGGCCACGCATCACTACGAAAACTTTCATGTGGTGAGCTTTCTGCTGCCCAAGCATCTGCATCAGGATTTCTATAACGTGTATGCGTTCTGCCGTTGGGCCGACGATTTGGGCGATGAGATCGGCAATGTCTCCGAGAGCCTGCCTTTGCTCGACTGGTGGCGCGCGGAGTTGCATGCCATGTATGCGGGCCAAGCGAAACACCCGGTGTTGGTTGCGTTGCAAGGCACGGCCGCAAAACGGCAACTGCCGATAGAACCGTTTGACCACTTGATCACGGCGTTCATTCAGGATCAGACCATCACCCGCTATCAAACGTTCGAGGATGTGTTTCACTACTGCCGTTATTCGGCGAATCCGGTGGGGCGGTTGGTGCTGGGGTTGTGCGGCTATCACGATGCAGCGCAGCAGGAACTTTCAGACGCCACCTGCACGGCGCTGCAGTTGGCCAATTTCTGGCAGGATGTGACCGTCGATCTGAAGAAAGATCGCATTTATTTGCCGCTGGATTTACTACACAAACACGGCTATTCGGAAGCGGAACTTTTTGCGCGTCACTTTGACCAACGATTCCGTGGAGCGATGACTGAAGCCGTGGAGGTTGCGCAGGCGTTGTTTCTAAAAGGCCTGCCGCTGGCCGATCAGGTGGACAAGCGCCTGGCCATCGATCTGGATTTGTTCAGCAGAGGCGGTATGCGGGTGCTCGAAAAGATCCGCCAGCAGGGTTACGATGTGCTGCGGGCACGGCCGTCGATTTCCAAAACCGAGCGCGTGGGGATGCTGTTGGCGTCCGTAACCAAGAGAGTTTTTTCGCGGGCCGCATGACTGTCGCCGAGTCGTACCGATGGTGTGAAGACGTAGCGCGGCAGCAGGCCAAGAACTTCTATTACTCATTTCTATTGCTGCCTGCCGGGCAACGCCACGCCATGTGCGCGGTGTATGCGTTCATGCGCTATTGCGATGACCTGAGCGATGACGAAGGAATCCCCGACCGTGCAGCGGCCATAGCGCGATGGCGCGGGGATCTGGAAATGTCGTTATCGGGCAAGCTAGCCGATCACGCCGTGTGGCCTGCGTTTGCCGACACCGTGACGCGCTACAAAATTCCGCACCGATATTTTTTCGACATGATCGACGGCGTGAGTTCCGACCTGGAGCCGCGCGCGCTGCAAACCTTCGACGAGTTATACGATTACTGCTATCACGTGGCCAGCGTGGTGGGTTTGGTGATTATTCATATTTTTGGATTCGATTCTGATCAAGCCCCGCTGCTAGCTGAAAAATGCGGCATTGCGTTTCAGTTGACCAACATCATCCGTGATGTGAAGGAAGACCGCGAGAAGAACCGTGTGTATCTTCCGGCGGAAGATTTTCGGCGGTTTGGTGTTTCTCCGTCCACGTTTGAGCCGCGCGAGAGTTTCCGCAGCATGCTGGAGTTCGAAGCCAAACGCGCACGCGATTATTACGATCAGGCCAGGCCGCTGATCGCCATGGTGCATGCGCGCAGCAGACCGTCATTGCGGGCACTGATTGGGATTTACTCGACGCTGCTGGATCGGATCGTGGCAGCAAACCACGATGTCCTGAACCAGCGGGTGCGGCTGTCGACCGGGCACAAGCTGTGGATTCTGGTGCGGAGTTGGGTGTAACGTCGTCCGGTCTGGCGAGGGGACCTACCAGAGTAGAGTAGAAGTATGAACTGGAGCTCCATCGGCGCGCTGGTGTTGGCGGTGGCGGTGATGATTGGCGCGTTCGGCGCTCACGCGCTGCAGGGTAGGCTGGACGAATACTCGCGCGGCGTTTACGAAACCGGCGTGCTGTATCATTTTTTTCACGCGTTGGGATTGCTGATCGTTTCGTTCCTACCGCGCATCGGGGCTCTTGCAGCCAAACAAGCCAACTGGATTTGCGCTTTGCTGCTGGTAGGCATTGTGCTGTTTTCGGGAAGCTTGTACGCGCTGGCGATCAGCGGCGTGCGGATGCTGGGAGCCGTAACGCCATTGGGCGGCGTGGCGTTCATCGCAGCCTGGGTGCTCTTGGGATTCTGTCTCCTGAAGGGAGACCCCGTTAGCCATGAATAATGCGGTTTCACTTGAGATCAGACCGCAACTACGGCAGGCCGTCGCGGATTCAAATCCGTATGGTATTCCAGGGCTTTTACCTTCTTCCGGCTACTCATATCGCAAAGCTTCGACCGGATCCAATCCCGCGGCTTTGCTCGCGGGCCAAATCCCAAAGAAGAGGCCAATGCCCACCGAAACGCCAATGCCCAACACCACTGCCCACACTGGCACAAGAGTCGGCAGGCTGGGAAATGCCAGACGGCTGACCAGCGAAATGATGTAGCCCAACAACATGCCCAGCGCGCCTCCGGTGCTGGTGAGCACGACGGCCTCCGTCAAAAACTGACGGACGATATCGCGGCGGCGGGCTCCTAGTGCTTTGCGGACGCCGATTTCGCGGGTCCGCTCCGTCACCGACACCAACATAATGTTCATCACGCCGATGCCGCCCACCAGCAGGCCGATGGAACTGAGCACCACCATCACGATACCCGTTGCCGCGGTGAGTTGGCGAAACTGTTCGATGATCTGGTCGGCTGTCGAAACCGCAAAATTATCCGGTGCTGTATATGCCACGTGGCGGCGCTGGCGCAGCACGGCGGTCAATTCATCAATCGCGGCGGGAAGCAGGCCTTCTTTGGGCGTAACGAACAGCAGATTTTCTTTGGCCTGAGGAAATAATTTGGCCATGGTGAAGTACGGCATGATCACGCGATTATCGCTTTGGCCGGGAACCGAGCTGGCCGGGCGCTTCATCAGCCCCACCACTTCCAGTTCTTTGCCATCCACCATGATTTTCTTGCCAATGGGATCTTCCAGTCCGAACAGCGAGCCGTACACGTCTTCGCCGATCACCACCACCGGCAGCTTGTGTTCGTTCTCGGTCGGGCTGAAGAAGCGGCCGGATTTCATCTCAGCCTGGCCGCTGGCGATGTAGTATTCGTCGGTGCCGGACAGACTCAGTTGATAGGCATCGTTGCTCTTGTAGCGGGCATGGTCCTGGCTCGGACCGCGAAGACTCAGATTCAGCAGGTAGGGGCTGACGTGGTCCACCGAAGGGCAGCGTTCAGCAATCGCCAAGCCATCTTCGTAGGTGAGCGGCTTGCGGTTGAGTTCTTCCGGCGTGCGTCCGCCCGCCGTAGGACCCAGGCGCATTTTGAAAACGATGGCGGTGTTGGCTCCAAAGCTGCGGACGACGCCGGCGATGGAGCCGTCGAGTCCAGCCAAAATCGAGCCAATGCCGATGATGGTTCCGGTGCCGATGATGACGCCCAGCACGGTGAGGAACGAACGCAGTTTATTTTCGCGTAACGCGGAAAAGGCCAGGCCGGCGATGGTGAGCAGAAGACGCATGCTTAACTCTCTGATCTTAACGCTACGATTCTGATCTAAGTGCTACGATTCTGATCTAAGTGCTACGATTCTGATCTAAGTGCTACGATTCTGATCTAAGTGCTACGATGGGGTCCAGCCGCGCGGCTTGCCGCGCAGGATAAATGCCAAAAAACACGCCCACGGCCGTGGACAGACTCAGCCCGGTGATCACCGCGTAAAGCGGCACCTCCATGGGTACAGGCGTGAAGGTGCGCACCATGAAAGCGGTGGCGGTGGCCAGGATCACGCCGATGATTCCTCCAGCGCCAGAAAGCATGGCGGATTCGATCAGGAACTGGCTCATGATGTCACTGCGGCGTGCGCCCAAGCTTTTGCGCACGCCAATTTCGCGGGTGCGTTCAGAGACCACGGCCAGCATGATGTTCATCACCACGACGCCGCCCACCACCATAAACACGCTGACCACGCCAACGGCCACGGCGGCAATGGCGCCAGTGAGTTGATCCCACAAGGCAACCAAAGAGTCCGAAGACACGACGCTGAAGGTATCCTCCTGGCCGGGGCGCAGGTGGCGATAGGCGCGCATGGCCACGCGGACTTCATCCTGTGCTTGTTCCAGTTGGTCGCGGGTCTGCGCCTGGAAGTTGTAGCCGACGCCACCGCGATCGCCATAAATTTTGAAGTAGGTTTCGGCGGGGATGGACACGTAATTATCCTGCGACTGGCCAAACAGGCTGCCTTTGGGTTGACCGGTGCCGATCACTTCGAAGGGGCGGCCGTCGATGGCGATCATTTTGCCGATGGCGTCCTGGCCGGGGAAAAAGCGCTCTTTCAGATCTGCACCCATAAATGCGACGGCTATTTTGCGATCGTTCTCGGTCTCGGTGAGAAAACGGCCGGTGGCAATCTGGGTATTGCTCATCTCAGCGGCATTGGCGGTATTGCCTTGCAACGCGACGCCGCTGACCACGTCCATCTCCGCCGTAACGTTCACCAGGCGCGTGCCAGAGATGCCGGATTCGCGCACGTGGGTGAGGCGCGGCTGGATGAAACTGAACTCTTCGCGGGTTAATAGTGGGTTGCGCTGCTGAGCTTCGTAAAACTTCTTGGCGTCCATGATGCCGCTGACGAAGATGACACGCACCACACGAAAGCCGTCATTCCCCATGGTGGAGGCGCTGTTGGCGATATAGACGTCCATGCCGCGGATCACGCCCATGACGGCGATCAGGGTCATGGTGGAAAGGATAATGCCAACCAGCGTCAACACGCTGCGCAATACGCTGCCGCGAAGTGAATCGAACGCCAATCGCGCGGCCTCAAGCAAAGCTGTCATCTTTACTAGGATACGCTTGGCGCGGAACTTCCGTTCCCACAAATGTGGCCCAGCCAGTCTTCCAACACCTGATCCAACCAGAAGCGGCGAGGGCCGCGGGCGAGGAAGCCCAGATGGCCGCCGTGGTCTACTTTCAAACGCTGCAGGTGAGGGTTGGACTGAAACGCGGAATGGTCATAAATGGTTGCCGGAATCATGGGATCGTCCTGCGCGTAGATGGTCAGCGCGGGCACGCGAATGGCTTGCAGAAACTGGTTGGAGGATTGGGTTTGATAATAATTCGCCGCGGTGCCGAAGCCGAAGATGCGGGCGGTATAGTAGTCGTCAAAATCCCAAATGCTGTGGACGTGGGGGAGATGCTCTAGAGGAAACAGGTCAGGGGCTACGGGATGGCGCAGGCGCACGCGGGCTTTCAGGCGCGAGACAAAGCGGTTTTGGTAGAGAACATTTTGGGGCTCGGCTGTTTTGCGCACACTGGCGGCCAAATCAATCGGCGCGCACACGGAGCACACCCCGGCCAGCAGTTCCCCGCCCTGCTGGCCCTGTTCGCCCGCCAGTTTCAGAACTACGTTACCGCCCAGCGAAAAGCCGATCAAGAAAACGGGCAGACCCGAAGTGCGCTTTCGCTGTTCGGCAAATAACCGGAGATCGCCGGTTTGTCCGGAGTGATAGTTCGACAAGCGATGCCAAACCGGCTTTAGCGCGGACGTTTCAGGTCCGCAGCCGCGCATATTGTAGCGATGAACCACGAAACCCGCCTGCACCAGCGTATCCGCCATGCTGCGCATATAGCCTGATTCGCTGGACCCTTCCAGACCATGTGCCATGATCACCTCGGCCTTGACTTGAGCTGGCCGCTGGGTTTGCAGCAAGACGCTGACTCCGCTTTCCACGGAAAACAGGGCGTCCTCCGTTGGGTATTCCGGGTCCGGTTGCGGACGGGGCCAAAAGTTGCCCATCACGGTGGCCAGGTGCCCGCTGTGAAATAAGGGATGAAACGGCGGAGGTTGAAAAGGCATGCCGGTTAGGGGGCAGGCGGGCCCAAGGTGCACAGCGGATCTCCCAGGACGACGTTCTGCCAACTGAGCATGGGCAGGCCCAGGTAGTAACTTTCGGCCAGATTGCGGCCGGAAAAATAGGCGGGGAAAATCAGGTCGGGGCGCGGGTTCCCATTCAGGTAGGGTTCATACACATGACCGGAGGCCCCGGTGGCGCCCTCGGCGATGTAATCGGCGCTCATCGATTGGGGGCTGCCGGCGAACGATTTGCGGCTGTCTTTCCAATCATGGCCGGCAATCCAATCCTGTGGGGGCCGGGTCATGGTGCGTGCGTCGCTGGATACATATTCCGTCATGATGGCGCCGGGCAACCAGCGAAAACCCGGCACGCGGCGTTCGTGTTGCTTGTCGTTGGAGCCCCAGCTGGCGTAGCCGATCACGTCTTTTTGATCATAGATGGGCTTGGCGGTTTCCTCCAGAATCACCCGATTGGCGGGGAGCAAAATGGCGGCGGTCCGCAGCCAATCGTCACCCGGCTCGTCGCCGGGGCCGCGCAGATCGAAGATAAATTTTCCGCGATTGGCCGCTTGCAACGAACGGTCGATCATGGCTTTCACGTCAGCCGGATCGTACCCCGCCAAACGGGTGACCAGGTAGATGGGGAATTCTTGGTGGGTGAAAGGCCGGTCGCGTTTACCGAAAAACGGATTCGGGAAGCCGCCTTTTAACTCATGCGATCCGCCGTTCTTCAGGTCGCTGTAAAGCAAAGCCAGCTCGCTGTCGACGGATGCGTAGTCGGCGGTCAAGCCGTTGAAGATGTTGCCGTCAATCTTCAGTGGCACGTCCATCGTGGTGACGATGTAGTAGACGCTTTCCACCAGGTTCTGCTTTTGCAGGCAAGTAAGAATGGGAGCAGAGACTTCGCGATTGTAAACACCGCGGTTGATTTCCTCACGCACGGGGGTTTGAATGTGGCAAATGTTTTTGGCGGGAATGTTGCGGCGCTGGCCGTAGTATTGGCCGATGATGCGCGAGACCGGTGAGGCGTCGTTCACCACCACCAGAACCCGCGCGGCCTGATTCGGCGCAGCAGGGGCAGGCGGCTGAGCATTGGCGCGTGCCAGGACAAGATACACCACGGCAGGGCCCGCGACAGCGAAAGCAATTTCACGAAAACTGATTTTCATTCGATCGTAACTGGATTGTCCGCTTCCATTGTATAATTCATCGCACGCGCTGGTGGTTCAGAAAACGGTTCGCAGGAAACGCAGTTGTGCGGGGAGGCTAAAGGCATGTTGTGGACGAAATGGTTCATGGGTTTGGGCGCGGTAAGCGCTGGTGTGCTGTGGGCACAGAATGGCGCGGCACCCTTGCCTCAGATTTTGCAAAACTACACGCCGGTGACCGAAAGCCGGTTGAAGCAACCAGAAGATAGCGACTGGCTTTCGGTGCGGCGCACGCGCGACGGTTGGGGCTATAGTCCGCTGGCGCAAGTGAACACGCAAAACGTCCAGCAATTGCAGCCCGTCTGGGTTTTTTCAACGGGCTCAAACAATGGGCACGAGGCTACGCCGATGGTGAACAACGGCGTGATGTTTGTGTCCACGCCCGGTAATCAAGTAATGGCGATTGAGGCGAAGACCGGTACGCTGTTGTGGCGCTACCGGCGGGCACTGCCGGAAGGCTCAATTGTTCTGCATCCCACCAGCCGCGGCGTGGCGCTGTTTGGCGACAAAGTCTATTTCGCTTGTGGTGATGCGGTGTTGGTAGCCATCGATGCACGAACAGGCAAGGAAGTTTGGAACACGAAAGTGGCGGATAACAAAGCCGGCTACTACATGAGCCTGGCGCCACTTGTCGCGGGTGGAAAAGTTCTTGTCGGCGCATCCGGGGGCGAGTTGGGCATTCGAGGTTTCGTAGCCGCGTTCAATCTGGAAACCGGCAAAGAAGAATGGCGGACCTATACGGTGCCGGCACCCGGCGAACCGGGCAGCCAGACGTGGCCGAAAGGCGACCAATGGAAAACCGGCGGCGGATCGGTTTGGGTGACCGGCAATTATGACGCAGCCACCAACATCGCGTATTGGGGAGTGGGCAACGGCGGGCCCTGGATGGGCGATCAGCGGCCCGGCGATAATCTATACGTTTCCTCGACTATCGCGATTGACGTAGCCAGCGGCAAGATCGTGGGGCATCATCAATACGATCCGAATGAAAGCTGGGATTGGGACGAGGTTTCGCCGCCCATTCTGGTGGATTACCAACGCAACGGGCGGACGGTGAAGGGCTTGATTGACGTTGGCCGCGATGGGTATCTGTGGTTTCTGGATAGAAACGCCGACGGCATTGGCTTCGTGGACGGGAAACCGTTCGTCAAACAGAACGCGTATAGAGGCGTAGATCCTAAGACCGGACGTCCGGATGTGGACCCGGCGCATAAACCGCGAAGCGGCGCCACCGTGGATTTCTGCCCGTCACTTTGGGGAGGAAAAAATTGGCCGCCGATTGCGTTCAGCCCGCAGACGCGGATGATTTACATTCCGGCCAACGAAAATTTGTGCGGGCTGACCACGGCGGCCAAGGACCCGATTGATTACAAACCGGGGAGTCCGTTCACCGGAGCGTCATCGAAAATGACGATTGCGCCGGGGGCGGATCACATTGGAGAGGTGCAGGCCTGGAACGTCGACACGGGGCAGCGCGTGTGGACCCACAACTATGCCAATTCGGAAAACTGGGGCCCGATGCTGGCTACCGGCGGCGGGTTGGTTTTCAGCGGTGGAACCAACGACCGCATGTTTCACGCCTTCGACGCGTCCACTGGCAAACTGCTCTGGGAGTTTCCGACGAACTCGGGCATCATCGGCCAGCCGTCGTCGTTCTCGGTGGATGGGAAGCAGTACATTGCAGTGCAAGCGGGCTGGGGAATCGACTCGCGAGCCATGCAGGGCGGGTTAAATGCGCTGCTGCCGGGCAAGTTTCCGGAAGTGCCGGAGGGCGGGGCGATTTGGGTGTTTGCGGTGAAATAGGAGCAGTCGAATAGAAAAGCCGAAATAGAAAAGCGCCGGAGCAGCCTGTTGGCTATTCCGGCGCTTCGCGTTTTAGTGCTACCTAATTCGCCAGCGGGTTTGGCCGCACCTGGAACTTCACGATCTTTCCCTTGGTTCCCTTGCCGCCTTCAATGTGCCAGACGAAGTGCGTTCCGTAGTTGGAATACAACGCGCGGCCCTTCCATCCGCCGTTAGGATCGTCAATGCGGCCGTCCATGCCTCGCGCATAGAAGCCCAACGGATAGGGAATGCGGAAGTTGGTCCACTGCTTGGTTTGCGGATTCAGCGCCAGCAGGGAATCAGAATTTGATCCGGTGGCAAACGGAATGTCCTTGCCCAGACCTATAATGTTGTGCTGGTCGACCCAGTTGTAATAGTGGAAGTCGGCGGGAACGTCGGTGCCTTTCAGTTTGGGCCCGGTGGTTTGATAAAGACTCCAGCCTTCAGGGCACTGGCTGCCGTCAATCTTGCTGGGGCCGTTCAGGTCCTTGCACTTCCGCACATCGAAGCTGGCCAGGTGGCTGGTGGCCGCCAGTGCGGTCCAAACCACGCCGTTGCTATCTATATCCACTCCGCGCGGATCGTAACCGGGCGACGGAACCTTGAACACCTGTGTCTTGCAGCTTTCAGGAGGATTATTGCCACGCTGCATCCGGATCAGATAGCCGGGAAACACCTCCGATACGCCCCAAATCGAGTCATCCACCGGACTGGGGATGATGGCGTAGAGGCTGTAGCTGATCTGCGTGTCCAGCTTCGGATCAAAAGGAGCCGCCGCAGGCGCCTGTTTGCCCCGCTGCACCGGTCCGGTTGCCGTATCGGAAGCGTAGAGAACCGAAACCTCGCCACCCACGCGGGGTTGCACTACGTTCCAGGGACGGGTGATTTTACCGTCGCCATTGGTATCCACCACCTGCCCGCACCAACCTACGGCCTTCTGTTCGTCATGGGTTTGGTCGAACACTTTGGTATCGACCCAGCCGACCATGGGTCCCACCAGTTCATTGAAATACAACGTCTCGTTGGCATCGTTGTCAAACTGCAGGTGATGGGTGGCGAAACAGGTGTCGATCAAGCTGAACTGCTTGGTTTTGGGATCGTAGACCGCCGCCTGGCGGCCGCTGTTCTGCAACGGGTACCATTCGGAGTATTTGGTCTTGCCGTCATTGCAGGTTACCGGGTTGCGATTTCCTCGAATCTTTGAGGTCAACCATACGCGCCCTTTACTGTCGAGCATGGGATTGTGCGGGTCAGCCGGATCATAGGGAGGATTGGCCCAAAGATGCTCGTTGCCCCAGAACATGGAGGGACGGTTCGGCGCAGGGAAACGCGAAGGCACTGTGTCCTTGGGGTCGCGGGTGGGAATATCGATCGCGAAGGTCCGGTTCTCTTTCTGATCCAGAACCACCAGTTGGCCATGACCCGCATTCACAGCATAGTTGGGACCACCGCCGTTCACTTCCGGATGGTTCTTGTCGGTTGATACCTGATCGTGCATGAAGGAGTGGTCGTCGCCCACATCCCAAAGCGTGGCAACGATATTGCGCTCCACCCCACTGGGGCGAGCCGGCGCGGGAGGAACCTGGCCGCTTTCGATCGCGCGGGTCCAGTCAGAAAACGCCTTCAGAGACGGTTCCTTGCCTTGATTGGTGAGCACGGTGTACATATTGGTGCCGCGCACGCCCACACCCAAGCGCCATTCCCAGGCTTCTTCATCGGTCTTCAACTCCGGTTTTGCCGCCAGCACGTGCTTGGTATCGCGGGTCAGCGCATTGCCTAGCTGATGGCAGAAATTGCAATCGGACTTCAGCGAATTAATCCACAAATCCTGCGACTGCATGCGTGTGCCCATTCCGTTCCCCTGGGGTCCGGTACCGGGGAAAAGATTCTTAGGCGGCGGCGCCAGCAGCGAAAGCCAGTAGTTGCCCGGGTAAACCTTAGCGGCTTCCTGCGGCGTTTTGGCCGAGGCCACCTTTAGGGTCACCTGCGTTGCGGAGGGCTTCGCATCCACCGGCGATGAGTCCACCAGTCCGTAGCCGCGAACCCAGACCTTGTAGTTGAAAACCGGTAGTTCCGGAAGTACGAAACGGCCACGATCGTCGGTGACCACGATCTTGATGAAATTCGTAGACATTTCCTTGGTCTCGGCGATCACCCAAACGCCAGCTTCGGGGCCTTTTTCACTCTGGACGACGCCGGTGATGTAGCCCGGAGGGCTGATGTAGTTCGATTTGGGTTGCGGAGCGGCCAGGGGGGCCATGCAGGCGAGAATACCCGCGGCCAGCGACACGTACTTTGCCTTGTATAGAATGGTCTTCATCAAATTCCTTTCGGCGGCCGCATCAGAACCAGGGCCGCGAACCAGAAACGCCTCACGCCGGGCATGGTTTCGGGTACAGGACCAAGTATAGAAACGCATTCTGATCTATGCAACTTTGTTTGGCTGGCGTGGATATTTCTTTGCGCGGAGCAAAACCAGTATACTGCAACAGAGGACATTTGCAGGAGGTGGATGGCTGAATGTGGCGCACGGCTGGCAGCGGTTTGTTGGTTTTCGTTTTCATGATGTTCGCGGTCCGGTTGGGAGCGTTTCAGGCACCTGGTGCGGCTCCCAAAAAAAGCGATTCGAAAATCAATCCAAAGGACGGCCTGCGCTACTTCTGGATTCCGGCGGGCACTTATGTTGAGGGCTGTTCGCCCGGCGACAAACAGTGTTACGAGGACGAAAAGCCCAACCGGAAAATCACTCTCACCAAGGGATTCTGGCTGGGCGAGACCGAGGTACCGCAGGCGGCCTTCGAAAAAATCACCGGCCAGAACCCGAGCAACTTCAAGGGACCCACTCTCCCGGCGGAAGAGATCACCTTCGAACTGGCGGACCGGTACTGCAAGGGGATTGGCGGACGCCTGCCTACCGAAGCCGAATGGGAATACGCGGCGCGGGCCGGGTCCACCAGTAGCCGCTATGGCCAGTTGGACAAGGTTGCCTGGTACATTAAAAACAGCAACGACACCACGCATCCGGTGGGCGAAAAACTGCCCAACGCGTTTGGGCTGAAGGACATGCTGGGCAACGTGATCGAATGGACCAGCACGTTTTTCACGGTGCAGCTGAATCAGGAAAACGTTGATCCCCAGGGGCCAAAGCTGGCCGAGTACCGCACGCTGCGGGGTGGCGGCTGGTTCGATGACCCGGAACTGGTGCGCGTCTCTAACCGGAGTTGGTTCGAGGATGGCGACACCGATTACAACGTGGGCTTCCGCTGCGTTTCGCCATAGAACCTAACGCCTCAGCCGGTGTGTACGAGCGGCCGCGTGACTGAGTATAATTGTCCACGCGGTTATTGACCAAGCAATCATTGTCCGCTCGACCATTGTCCACTCAATCATTGTCCACACAACCAAGGAGGCCGGCCGTGTTTCTGAAAACATTCGTAGCGTTGAAAAGATTTTTGGGCTTGTTGCTGGTTTTCGCTCTGGCGAATTATGCG
>JANXYJ010000128.1 GCA_025350105.1 Terriglobia bacterium
AAAGTTGCGGCCACCGGCGGAACGGTAATCACCCAGATGTTTTTCGGCGGCGGCACGATCGCCTGCCAGAAGATCGAGAACCGCCAAGCGGCGTGAAATGTTGGCGCGTTCGGTGGCGTTGGCATTATTGCGGGCGAGCAGGTCGGAAAGCTTTTGGTACACCGTACGGGTGCCGGGATCGTGATGATGATCCAGAAATTCGGCGTAGGATTCTAGCGCCAGCGGATCGTTGGGAGCGCGCTCGGCTGCGGCACGAAGTTCGTCGCGTGCGCGAACGGCTTCGCCACCAGCCTCCATGCGCTGCGCTTCCTTATGGGAATCCTGCGCGGATGCGTATGGAATCAAGCCGAACGCAAAACTAAGCCCGGCTGCACAAATCATACCAGCGTTGCTACGGTATCCCGTCATTGCTGTCCCCTCACTGTCTCAACGATCAGCGATTCTTCTACACGGCGGCATGGGAAGGCAAAAACACGCCTCCTCTGGCTAACTGCCGCGGTTCGGGATTGGGCCGGAGTCGCCGCGCCTTCACCCGATCGTAAATGAGAAGAAGTGCCTGCCGACTCACCCCTGAACCGGTAGCTCTCGTCTTGTTGTTGCTGGAGCGACGGAGCTCACACTTCTTGTGCCTTTGGATTCTATCAAAGTCAGCACCTCATTCGGGGACAGTGGACGGTGTTTGCCGATTTCGAGGGTACCAATTTCGATAGGACCGATGGCTGTACGTACCAGTTTCAGAACTTTGATATTGGTTTGGGTATCGCCCAAGGCTTCCACCATGCGGCGGACCTGGCGGTTGCGGCCTTCGGTGATGGTGATTTCGAAAAAAGTATATTTGGCGCTATCGCGGATGCGGTTGACGATGGCGGGCTGGGTGGGTCCATCGGAAAGAGTCAGGCCTTCGCGAAGGCGCTGAAGTTGTTGGTCACTGAGCCGCTGCGAGGATTTCACTAAATATGTTTTGGAAACTTTGGATTGGGGATTGGTGATGTAGTCGCCGAAGGCGCTGTCGTTGGTGAGAATCAGCAAGCCGGTAGTGTCGAGGTCCAGGCGTCCGACCGGGAAGATGTAGTCGTTTATGTTGGTGAGCAGGTCGTAGACGGTGGGGCGGCCTTCGGGATCTTTATATGTTGTGAGGTAGCCTTTGGGCTTATAGAGCAGAATGTAGCGTTTATGTTTGGAGGTTTGTTGGGAGGGAAGTTCGCGGCCGTCGACGGCGACACGGTCGTGCTGGAGGTCCACCCAGACGTCGGGGCTTTGAATTTTCTTGCCGTTGACGGTGACGCGGCCGGCTCCGATCCAACTGCGTGCTTCGCTGCGAGAGCCTAGGCTGGCCTTAGAGATGACGCGGTCTAGGGTGTGAGCTTTATTCGCAGCCTTGTTTTTGGGAGCGGGCATTATCTATGATCGTATTTCTCCGCGATTCTATGCCAACCATTTTTGAAAAGCTGAACCTGAAGGAGCAAACTCCAATCCTGGTGCTGAATGCTCCGGGCATCTTTGACGCAGAACTTGCGAGGCTCACCACGGCCACCGTGATTCGCAAGCTCGCCGGATTGAAGGAGCTTTCGTTTTGCCTGGTTTTCGTCACCACACAAAAAGAAGTAGACACGCTGGGTCCCGCCATTGCAAGGTTGGCGAGGGCGGATGCGGTGGTTTGGTTCGCCTACCCAAAGGGAACCTCGAAAAAGTACAGGAGCGAAATTAAGCGTGATTCCAGTTGGCAGGTGATGGGAGACTCGGGCTTTGAGCCGGTGAGGATGGTTGCGATTGATGAAGATTGGTCGGGGCTGCGGTTTAGGCGGGTGGAGTTCATTAAGCGGATGACGCGGAGCCGAAGGATCTCCGAGAACTAAATGATCGAGTGCGTTCCTAACTTCTCCGAAGGGCGGGATCGGGCGAAGATCGCTGCGATTGTCGATTCGATTCGCTCGGTGAGTGGCGTGGTGGTGCTGGGGTGGGAGTCGGATGAGGATCATCATCGTAGCGTGGTGACTTTCGCTGGTGACGCCGACGCAGTATTAGAAGGAGCCATCCGCGCCATGGGCAAGGCGGCGGAGTTGATCGATCTGCGGCAGCATAAAGGCGTGCATCCGCGAATTGGAGCGACGGATGTTTTGCCGTTCGTGCCATTGGAAGGCAACACACTGGAAGATTGCGTGAAGATTGCGCATCGTGCGGGCAAAGAGATTTGGCGGCGTTTCAAAGTGCCGGCGTATTTTTACGAGGCTGCGGCGAAGGTGGCTTCGCGAAAGCCGTTGCAGAACACGCGGCGCATGGGGTTTGATGGCAATCCTCCGGATGTTGGCGATATTGCGGAACACCTGACGGCGGGCGCAACCATGGTGGGTGCGCGCAATTTTCTGATCGCGTACAACATCAATCTGAAGACCGAAGACGTGAGTGTGGCGAAGGCGATTGCACAGAAGATTCGGGAGTCATCTGGGGGCTTTCGCTTTGTGAAAGCGATGGGGCTGCACTTGGATAAACTGCATTGCGCCCAGGTATCGATGAATCTGACGAATTACGCTGAGATCGATTTCGATGCGATTTATGAGACGGTCGGGCGGGAAGCAGAACGCCACGGGACGTCAATTTTGGAAAGCGAATTGATCGGCTTTATTCCGAAAGCGGCGTTTGAAAAAGCGCCGGAGTTTTTCGAACGAACGCGCGGGTTTGATGCGACGCGGGTGATTGAGAATAGGATGAGAGCGGCGATTTGACGGGCCAACACGGCGCTCCCTAACGGGCGCGGCTTGGTGCTGTTTTTTGAGGGCGCGGCTTGGTGCAGTCTTGTTTACAAATTTGACACCAAGCCACGAGCGTGAGCGAGCGCCGAATGGCGGGCTACTCGCTAATCGGAATCATAATGTGGGCGCCGGAGGTACCTTCGAGCATCATCCACGGCAGGCCTTGTCCCTTGAGTGCCGCGTCGCGCTGGCTCACGTTAGAGACACCGATGGATTCCGGCGTGGCGTAAGGCACGGACATGGTCCACAAGCGTTTGATCACGCCGTCTTTTTTCGAGAGGCGGTAGTGCATGGTGCCGAAGGCCGGGCCTTTGATGGTGCCGTCCTTGATGGCGGCGTCAATCGCTTTGCGAATCTCCGGATCGGGCATTTTTTGGGCGCGCAGCTTGGCTTCCATCATGCGGCTGGGCACGGCCATTTTGCCGTAACAGCGGGTGAAACCGTCGGCTGGATTTTCGGGTTCGCATTCCACTTGATTGGTGCCTTGGCGAAGGACTTTGCGTTCTCCGGTGGCGGGGTCATATTGGACAACGGTGGCGGCGGCGCGGAGGTCCGGGGGCAGCGGTTGCACGGCGGCTTCGACGATGTCGTTCACGGAAGCGGCGTTGATGGCGGCGGTCAACAATAGTGCCGCGGCAAGCGAGAAGAAAAGTTTCATGTGAGCCTCTGGAGGTTTAGTTTGGCATAAGCGCGGGCTGGTCTCAAGTTCACTGGGCGGGCACGCGATAGAATAGAGGCAGTGTTGGTTAGCATCGAAACTCCCGAAGCGCATCCCCGGCCCAAGTGGCTGCGCGCGCCTGCTCCTGTGGGCGAAAACTATCAAAGCCTGAAGAATTTGGTGCAGAAACTGGGCTTGCACACGGTTTGCGAAAGCGCGGCGTGCCCCAACATTGGCGATTGCTGGAACCGGCGCACGGCTACCTTTATGATTGCGGGCAACGTGTGCACGCGGCGCTGCGGATTTTGCAATGTGCAAAAAGGCGCTCCGCTGGAGATGGATTTCGACGAACCCCGGCGTGTGGCCGAAGCCTGCGCGGCGCTGGATTTGAAGTTCGCGGTGATCACCAGCGTGAATCGGGACGACCGCAAAGATGGCGGCGCGTTGCTGTTCGCAATGGTTATCAAGGCCATACGCGAACGCCTGCCGGAATGCGGTATTGAAGTTTTGGTACCGGATTTTCAGGGTTCCCACGCGGCGATGGATTTAGTTTTGGACGCAGGGCCGGACGTGCTCAATCACAACACGGAAACCGTGCCGCGTTTGTACCGGCAGGTGCGCATGGGGGCGCGGTATGAGCGGTCGTTGGATATGCTGGCGTATGTGAAGACGAGGTCGGCTCACATTCCCACGAAGTCCGGTTTGATGCTGGGCCTGGGCGAAACGATGGAAGAAGTGCATCAAGTGATGCGCGATCTGCACTCGAGCAAAGTAGACATCTTGACCTTAGGCCAGTACCTGCGGCCCAGCGTGAAGCATCTGCCGGTGATTCGCCACGTGACGCCCGATGAATTCGCCGAACTCAAGCGCCTGGGTTATGAGATGGGCTTTCGCCATGTGGAGAGCGGTCCGCTGGTGCGGAGTTCGTTTCACGCAGCGGACGCGGTGGCGGCAAAATAGGCACGCTTTTCGAGGTGAAAGTTTTGGCTTATGGATACCCTGACAAGCGCTCAACGAAGCGAGAGAATGAGCCGGGTACGATCCAAAAATTCCAAGCCAGAAATGGAAGTCAGGTCTCTTGTTCATTCGATGGGATTCAGGTACATTCTCCACGACGCGAGTTTGCCAGGAAGTCCAGATCTTGTATTTCCATCCAAGTGGGAACTATACTCATCCAAGGACGTTTTTATGTGCCAAGCGCTATTAGAGATGGCGATTTACATGATCGTCCAAAGCTGGCGAGTATCGTACTGAAAAGTAATAATAGTGAGCGAAAAGCGTTTCAAGGCCCACGAGCTAACTCTTTTCTTAACAAAGCAGATTGAGCCTGATGGATACTTTGGTTGTCGGAGAACTTTACTCAAACGAAGAGATATTTCGATCACTCGGTGTTTCAAACGCCGGGGGTATCCGCATCTCGCTTCCAGGTAAATCAGTTTCAAGGGCGGTCATTATGACAGCCCTTCAAGCGTTTCATGGCGCAAGAGAGAATCCGTACCATGATCGGTTAGAGGGGGGATCTCTAATTTTCACGGCCGCAGGAAAATTCGGCCAACAGACGCTTTCTGGCGCAAATAATCGCTTGGCTGAACAAAAGGCACTTAACTTTCCGATTCACGGTTTTGCCCTAGTCGCAAACCGGAGAGATAAATCCATAGGACCGAGGCGTTGGAGATATCTTGGCTTGCTTGAATTTCTGCGCCAATATCCCGACACGCAACTCGATGCGGAAGGAAAGATTCGCAATGTTTGGCTATTCGAATTCCGGGTACACGACGCGTCATTTGAGATACCAATTGCCAACGATGCGATCGTCTCCGACGACATACTCACTAAGTCGAGGCTAGCCAACGTCTCTAATTCGGATGACGATGAAATAATTACAGAAACTGTAGGCCAACAATCTTACTTTGACATCGAACGTATCGAGCACACTCGGATTAAGTTGCTAGCTATGGAGGCTAGAGATTTCGAGTTTTTCATTAAAGGTCTCCTCCTTCATTGCGGTTTCTCCGATGTCTGCGTTACGCAATTCTGCGGGGATGGTGGAATCGACGTAAACGCCAGGGCGGGACGAGAACACTGGGTTTTCGAAGACACCTTGGTGCAAATTCAGGCGAAACGGTGGCTCCACTCTGTCGGACGCAAAGAAGTTGCGGAACTACGGGGCAGTTTGCAGGCATTTGCCAGAGGTGCGCTCGTCACGACAAGTCATTTCTCCAAAGCGGCGATAAGGGAAGCCAGTGAAGAGGGCAAGAATCCAATTCGTCTGATAGACGGCATTAAACTCTCCAGGATTGTCCTTGATGAGCAATATCCGTTAAAACAGTGACATTATGCCTGTGTGATGATGCAAAAAAGGAGCATAGTCTTGAAAACCAAAAAAGTGGCCTCATCAAAGAATTAAGATTGGATGAGGGCTCGCGCAAGGGAAATGTACGCGGAAGAAGGCGAAATTGAGGTGGATGATAACGCGTCGATATCAGGCGGCGATGACGATGGCGCTTACGTCGCGGCATGGGTTTGGGTTCCTTTTCGGGACAAGTAGGTAACAAGGTCGTCCAAGGCTTTGGTATTAAGACGCCTGGAAAGCGTAGAAAAGACCAATACACTTCCTTGTGGGATATGATCCATCCTGGACCCAAGTTCGTTACGCGCCTTGGCCTTCCGCCGAATCCAAAAACTGCGGCGGAGATCCTCCACCGTATAGAAAGCTATCTGGCCATGCCACCCGAAGAAAAGGCCCGACTGCCAGTAAGAGAAGGGTTGGAGAGCAACGACGATCTCAATGGATAATGGCCTCCGCTCATCGGAGCAATTGATCATCGCCTACTTCGCGTATGTGGCAGTGATTGCTCCGTTTTTCCTTGCGCGTTGGTGGCCCGCTGCGCTGATGGTGGCCAGTGTGAGCGCGGTTATCGTATTCGTCAGCCACCACAATAAGCCTTATTGGCTACGCGATTGGCTTCCTTTGGCCGCCACCTTGGTTGCATTCCGGCAAATGGACTGGTTCACGCGCGCGACGGATCATCATTTGGAAAACGGGTGGGTGCAGTGGGACCATTTGTTGCTCGGTCGTCTCGGCCCAATGATTGAAGCGCGGGGGGCATGGCTGCCCGGTTTTTTTGAGCTGTGTTACGTGCTGGTGTACGCGGTGGCGCCGGTTTCGATTGCGCTGATTTTGTTTCGCCGGCGGCGAGAGCACTTGAATCGGTTCTGGCTGGCGTATCTGGCCGGTACGCTGAGCGTGTACGCGCTCTTTCCGTATTTTCCATCGCAACCTCCGCGGATTTTGTTTCCCACGGATGATATGCCGCACGTGATGACGACGCTGCGGCGCTTCAATCTTTTCATTCTGGGAAGATACAGCATCCATTCATCGGTGTTTCCCAGTGCGCATGTGTCGAGCGTCTTCTCTGCGGCGTGGGGATTGCTGGCGACGATTCCGGAGCGCCCGTTGATTGGCTGGGCGATGGCGGTTTACGGCGTGTGTGTGGCGGCAGCTACGGTGTATGGACGCTACCATTACGGGGTTGACGCCGTGGCGGGTTTGGGAATGAGTTTGCTGGCGCTGGGGGTGTCCTGGCGATTCAGGCTAAGCTCTTAACAGTGTGTCCTGTCGGAATCTTGAGCCTGGGACTGCTGGTGTTCACCGCAGCCCAAGCGCAGAAGTTCACTTTTGCTCCTGTTTCGCAAGAAATTGTCGAACAACGTCTGCGGGCGTTCCCCATCAAGAATGCCGAGCGCGGACCGGCCATTGAACGCCTGTTCAAAGATGCGGGTTGTGCTGACGCCGCGCTCACCGAACGCGTGGTGAAAGGAAGCAAGTTCCCCAATATCGTCTGCGCGCTTGCCGGCTCCAGTCAGAACACAATTCTTGTGGGTGGCCACTTTGACCTAGTGGAAAAAGGAAACGGCGTGGTGGATAACTGGAGTGGGTCGTCTTTGCTGGCAAGTTTGTATCAGGGCTTGGCGAAAGATCCGCGCCGGCACAGCTTCCGGTTCGTCGCATTTACGGGCGAGGAACTGGGGCTTATCGGCTCGCGAGCTTACGCAAAGGAAGTCGCGAAGAACCACGAATCGATCGGAGCCATGATCAATCTGGATACGCTGGGATTGGCGGACACGGAGGTCTGGGTGAGCCATGCCGATAAGAGCCTTGTGGAAACATTGTCGAAGGCCGCGTTTCTGCTAAAGCTTCCAGTGACCGGAGTGAATGTGGACCAGGTAGGCACCACCGATTCGGAGCCTTTTCGGGAAAAGAAAATACCGGCGTTGACAATTCATTCGCTGACGACTCCGACGCTGGAGATTCTGCACGGGCCCAAGGATAAGATTGAGGCGATCAACCTGAAAGCGTATTACAAAACCTACCGCCTGGTGTTGGGATTTCTGGCGCTGTTGGATCAGGAACTGCCGTGAACTTTTGCCCCGGCGCTTTCGTATTCTGCTAATGAGGGCGTATGTTTACCTTCCTGCTGTGGTGCGTTTTGTTTTTCCTGTGCTGGCCGCTGGCGCTGATTGCGTTGGTGATGTACCCCATCGTGTGGCTGATTTTGTTGCCATTCCGCATCGTGGGGATTGCGGTGGGCGGGGCGCTAGCTCTGGTGTGGGGGATTGTGACGCTGCCGTTTTTCTTTTTGCGGAAGCTGGCTTAGTAAATACCCGCTTACTTCGTGCGCGGCTCTGTTACCGTCCGGCGGCTTCAATCGTGGTCGTGGGGTCGGCTCCCGCCCACGTTTCGTCTTTGGACGGACCGTAAATCGCGGGAACGGGTTTGCCTAACAGACGAAGGTAGACCGTTAGTTGTGTTCGATGATGCGCGCTGTGCAGGATGCGCCTCCAGGCAATCCAGACGCGTTGACGGCGAACGTCGAAGAACGTGACTTCTTCCAGCCACCAAGCTTCTTCTTTTTCTGCTAACGCCGCTAGACGCGGCTGGGCCAACTCGATGAGACGTGCTACGAATGCACGGCTCGTGTTGTCCGCTGGCAATACCTGTGCTGCGGCAGGCTCATTCAATCCCAAAAATTCTGCGAAAAAACGCCGGCCGGAGAGCAGTTCGTGCTGCATGATCTCGGCGACGGTGGATGAACTCGGGTGCGGGCGGAACGCCAGATCGGCGTCGTCGAAACGCGACCACGTAAACGCGATTTTCTGGATTTCGCTCCCGTAGGTTTCGAGCAAGTGCTGGAGGAGAGGGACCCGGGTTGTAGGTATTTCGTTCATACGGCAGAGGCTCCTCGCGCTTACAAGACAGGTTGGAACGGTTGGCTAGTAAGACAGAATTTTGGACGCTTCGTCTACGATGTTCGACACCTGCGGCAGAATCTCGTCCTCTAGAGTTGGCGCGTAGCCGACCCAGGTATCCAGCGCGCCAATGCGGCCGATGGGGGCGTCCAACGAACTGAACAATTCGTGGGCGATGCGGGCGGAGATTTCGGCTCCGAAGCCCCAGGAAAGGGTATCTTCCTGGACCACCATCACGCGGCTGGTTTTTTCGACGGAAGCTTTGATGGCTGGCCAGTCGTAGGGGCTGAGCGAGCGCAGATCGATGACTTCCACGGACCATTTGGGATTCAATTGCTCAATCTGCACGGCGGCTTGCAGGGACTTTTGCACCAGCATGCCGAAAGTGACGATGGTCAGATTCGCGCCGGGCTTCACCACTTTGGCCTTGCCGAAGGGGATCGTATAGTCGGGGCCAGGATGCGGCGAACGATTGTAGGGTTCGCGATACAGGCGCTTGTGTTCCAGGAATAGCACCGGATCGTCGCAACGAATGGCCGTGCGCAGCAGGCCACAGGCGTCCAGCGAATTCGACGGCATGACGACGCGCAGGCCGGGGATATGCGTGAAGATGGATTCGCCGCACTGGCTGTGATAAATCGACCCGCCGTTCAAGTAGCCGCCAGTGGCCACCCGAATCACCATGGGGGCGGACCAGGCGTTGTTGCTGCGCCAACGCAAGTTGGCCAGTTCGTCGCGGATCTGCATCATGGCGGGCCAGATGTAATCGAAAAATTGAATTTCGACGACGGGCTTCAAACCTCGCAGAGCCATGCCGGCGGCGCGGCCGACAATGGCGGCTTCAGCGATGGGTGAATTGAACACACGCGCGGCGCCGTAGGATTTCTGCAAACCCTGCGTAGCTTTGAACACGCCGCCTTTGCCCTTCACGCTTTTCAGGTTTTCTTCGCGGCTGCAATCGGCTACGTCTTCGCCGAACACAACCATGTCGGGGTTACGCGCCATTTCTTCAGACAGCGTGAGCGTGATGGTGTCTACCATGGTGCGCGGGTCGCCGGACATCTTGGGAACGGAATCGTATTTGGCGGAAGTAGGATCATTCACATCTGCATATAGATGAAGCAGCGCGGAACCGGCGGGCGGCGGGGCGGCTTTCATGGCGCGCTCGGCTGCCGCCTGCACTTCCATGTCGGCCTCCATTTGCAATTGTTCGATGGCATCGCGGGTGATGAAGCCGCTGGAGACCAGCCATTCAGCGAACAAAGGAATGGGATCGTGCCGGGCTTCCTCTTGGCGTTCGGCTTCGGATTTGTAGAGCCTGTCGTCGTCGGAAAGCGAATGCGAATAGGGCCGCGTGCAATAAGCGTGAACGAACGCCGGCTTGCGTTCGCGGCGGCAATAGTTCACTGCCTGCGCCATCGTCGCGTAGGAACTGACGAGATCTGTTCCCTCGCAACGGAAGATGCGCAGGTTGGGATGCGCGGAAACCAATTTCGAGATATCGCCGCCGGGAGTTTGGTGCTCCACGGGAACACTGATGGCAAAGCCGTTGTCTTCGACCAGGAAGATCACGGGAAGACTTTCCAGGCACGCCGCATTGATGGCCTCCCAGAATTCGCCTTCGCTGGTGGCGCCTTCACCGATGGTGGTTAACACGATGGCATCGGAGGCAGCGTCCAAATACCGATTGGCGTGCGAGCATCCCACTGCCGGCAGCAACTGTGTGCCGGTGGCGGACGACGGCGAGACAATGTGCAGCTTGGTTGAGCTCCAATGGGAAGGCATCTGGCGGCCACCCGAGGAAGGATCGGAACCTGCGCCGGCGGCCTGCAGAAACATATCTTCGGGAGTCATGCCCAGAGCCAGGCATAGGGCGCGATCGCGGTAATACGGAAAGAACCAATCGTGACCTGGGCGCAAGGCCATGCCGGCGGCGGTTTGAATGGCTTCGTGGCCGGCGCCGCTGATCTGGAAATAGATTTTGTTCTGACGTTTGAGTAGGATCTCGCGATCGTCAATCCGGCGCGAAACATACATCGTGCGGAAAGCCCGGATCAGTTCCGCCGGTTTCAGGCGGGTAGGCAGCGTACTAAGGTCGGACTCCGTAGCCATGCTGGTCAACATAAAAATACCCTCATCAGTTTAGCAACTGAAAATGAGCAGTCCCAGTTTAGCAACCTCAGTTTGCGAAAGGGGGAGAACTCGGCGGGTCTGTGGCGACCGGTTGATGGGTGACGGCTTATAAGTGTGGCGAAACCGCCGATAGGCAGTTATAGGAGATTCAGGACTTGTGCGGCAGATTCGGGGAATGGACTGAAACCGAATCGTAACGGTGGCCATCCAAAAGAAACTTGTGGACGTAGCTATGAGTGGACTGGGAGCGTAGCCATGCCAGGATCAGCGACGACAATTGTTACGATCCGACCAGTACCCGAGGGTCAACCCAGTCCTGGTACACTATGAAGGTGCGACGTTTGTACGCTAAATTTAAATTTGGGTTCCGCCGGATAAGTACTGGGGTAAGACGGCCGGAAGGTTCTGGCCGTTTGTCTGCTTACCGGCCCTTCATCGCGGCTATTCTGACGGTTGCGCTGGGCCTAACTGGTTTGCCCACGGCTTCGGCAGAGACCTCCGAGGAATTCAACTCCGTCATGGTGGGGAAGTACGTCGACGCCACCCACGTGCAGCAGGAAGCCCTGAAGGGCGTGCAGATGGAGATGGACGTGGATGCCAGTTTGCCGCGGTTATCCAAGCACGCGACGCTGAAGGCGCTGCGCAATATTTCCCGCCTAGGGCAAATTACTTACAAAGCGCTGGGTTTTTCGGGTGACAACACGGTGAAGCAGGAAGTGATTGCGCGCTATTTGGCGGCGGAAAGCGAAGCGCGCGATAACGGGTCCATTGCAATCACACCGGCGAATTATAAGTTTAAGTACGCAGGCAAACTGACCAAGAACGACCGCATGGTGTATATGTTCAACTTGACGCCGCGCAAGAAAGTAGTGGGTTTGTTTAAGGGCGATTTGTGGGTGGACGCCGCGACGGGAATGCCGGTGCGGGAAGCCGGCGAGTTTGTGAAAAGCCCATCCGTATTTTTGAAGAAGATTGCCTTCGTGCGCGATTACGAATTGCAGAACGGAGTGGCGGTGCCCAAGCACATCGCCAGCATGGTGGATACCCGACTGGTGGGCCGTGCGGAGCTGCAAATTGCCTTCAGCAATTTCAGCAAGCAAGCGGAACCAGAGGCAGTGACGGGCGACGCCGGCAAAGCTCCCGTGGAGACGCCGGAAACAGAAATTCCTAAACCTCCCGCATTGAATGTGGCCGCCGACATCTCAGAGGATGACGTTGCCGCCAACACGCCCGCCGCGCCGGTGGAATCGTCAGGCGCACCTGCGGTTAGCAGCCACTAGGTACGTCGTATTTTGCAAGTGAACACATTTTGAAGGAGACCAGCTCAACGTGTCCATGAAAACGCTCTTCCTGAATCCTCCATCGTTTGAAGGGTTTGACGGTGGTGCGAGCTCCCGCTGGCCCTCCACGCGCGAAATCGAGTCCTATTGGTA
This sequence comes from Terriglobia bacterium, assembly GCA_025350105.1. Taxonomy (GTDB): domain Bacteria; phylum Acidobacteriota; class Terriglobia; order Bryobacterales; family Bryobacteraceae; genus Palsa-187. The sequence continues at coordinate 12,225 of JANXYJ010000128.1, forward strand.
CCCGGTATGGCTAGCCTATCCGGCTGGCATGATTGCCGAGAGCCGCGTGCTGGACGCTCCACCGCATGGGGTGTCGATTGAAGGCACGGTGGAAATCGCCAAGGATTACGAACTGCTGGTTCTGTACACTTCCTCGCCCGGTTTCGACGTGGACGTGAAGATTGCGGGGATGTTGAAGGATGCCAACCCTAAGCTGAAGGTTTGCTTCGTTGGCCCGCCGGTGACGATTGAACCCGACCGCGCGCTGAACGCGACGAAGGCGATCGATTTCATTGTGCGCCGCGAGTTTGACTATCAGATTGCCAACTACGCCAACGGAACGCCGCTGGAAGAATTGCCGGGCGTGAGCTTCCGCAAAGACGGCGTCAACGTACACAACCCCGAGGGCGGCCAGATTGAAAATCTGGATGAACTGCCCTGGGTGACCAAAGTTTACAAACGCGATTTGGATTTCAAGCGCTACAACGTTCCCTTCCTGCTGAATCCGTATTTGTCGTTTTATACTTCGCGCGGCTGCCCTGCGCAGTGCACATTCTGTTTATGGCCGCAAACTCATTCGGGCCACCGCTGGCGTTTGCGCAGCGTCGCAGACGTGGTGAACGAATGCCGCTACACGCTCGAAAACTTCCCCGGCCTGAAAGAAATCTTCTTCGACGACGATACCTTCAACTATCGCAAAGCGCGCACCATTGAGCTGTGCGCGGAATTGAAGAAGCTGAATTTCACCTGGTCCTGCACCTCGCGTGTGACCACCGATTACGAAACGTTGAAAGCCATGAAGGACGCCGGGTGCCGGCTGCTGATCGTAGGCTACGAATCGGGCGATCAGGAAATCCTCAAGAACATCAAAAAGGGCGCGACGCTCGACATGGCGCAGCGCTTCACGGCAAATTGCCACAAGCTGGGCCTGGTGGTTCATGGAGACTTCATCGTCGGCTTACCTGGCGAAACCCGCGACAGCATCCGGCGGACGATCGACTTCGCGAAACGCCTGGACGTGGAGACGATTCAGGTATCGATCGCGCACGCCTACCCCGGCACGGAGTTTTACGATTTCGCCAAGAAGAATGCGTTGGTAAATATCGGCGCGATGTCCGACGAGCAAGGCCATCAACTGCCCAACGTGATTTACCCCGGCATTCTGGACGAAGGCGAAATGGTGGAATGGGTGGAGCGATTCTACGGCGAATATTACTTCCGCCCCAAGGCCGCCTGGCGCATTGTGCGCAAAGCGATGTTTGACAGCAAGGATCGCAAGCGCCTTTACAAAGAGGCCAAGGAATATTTCGCGCTGCACAACAAACGGATGAAGTACGTGGCCGACAAGAAAGCCGACGCGCTGGCCGTACGCTCCGCCGCCGAACGGGCCTGACTTTTCCCTTTTTTGCCTCTATAAATCCGAATGACTGCTACGTCATATATATCCGCCGGCGCAACCGCAGCCATGGTGGCCGTTGCGTACGGAGGTTTGCGGTCGCTAGGCCTGCAACGGAGCCAGCGCACGATCGTATTGGCCATTCTGGGGCTATTGGGCCTCGCCCGCAGTTTTTTTTTACCGTTTCGCGATTTACAAATTCCATTCGCAATCGCTGACTGGTGGCTTTGGTTCGGCGCGGCCCTGATTTCGCTGCTGGCGGCGACGGTGGCCGGCCTGAAGTGGCCAAGCTTAGCTTATTCCCTAAGCTTGCTGGACGTGTGTGCGCTGGGTGCGTTTGTGGCCTCCGGGCTGGAGTTTTTTTCCTGGGAACTGCAGGGCCAGGCCGCGGGCACGCCTGTAGTGGCAGCGCTTTTTGTCTACGTGGCGATTGGATTTTTTGTCTTCAGCGAGTTTAAGCAAAGCCAACTGGTGCAGCGCCCCTCTGGTCTGGTTACCGGTGAAATTCTAGTAACCACCGGCGCTGTGTGCGGCCTTCTGCGGGCGATTGCAACCGGCGGGACCGTTGACCGTATTGCCGTGCTTTCGATTGTGTCCGGAGCCGGGTTGATCGCGTGGCTGGTTCCCTCCTTCCTCAAAGAAAAAGAAGAACACCGAATCGTCCGCAAGCAACTGGAAGTGGGCGAAGCGGTGGTGCCCGAATACACCGGCCCCTCCGACGAATGTCCAGAGCCCCACCATTGGTCCATGTACGATTCCATGACGGCGGAGGTGGAGGTACTCGATCTGCTCCGTTCCATCGTCCGCGCGTTAAAACCGAAGCTGGTGGTAGAGACCGGCACCTTCACCGGTCTAAGCAGTCTGGTGATCGCCCAGGGCTTAAAAGAGAATGGATTTGGCAAGCTGATCACTGCGGAATTCGATCAGACGGTTTATGAAAAGGCCTGTGCGCGCTTTGCCGCCTCGCCATTGGCCCCTCTTATCGATTGCCGGCGCGCATCCAGTTTAGAAATTGAAGTGGACCAAACCATCGACCTGCTGTTTTGCGATAGCGATCTGGACATTCGTGAAAACGAAGTCCGGCACTTTTTGCACCGGCTGAACCCGTGCGGCTTGATTCTGATGCACGACGCGGGTTCACGCTTCCGTGTGGTGCGGGAAGCCGCGTTTCGCTTGGAGCGGGAAGGGTTAATCTCCGTGGTGATGGTCTCCACCCCGCGCGGCTTGGTCATCGCCCAGAAGCGTGAAGGACGGTACTAAGCGGCCATGCAAGAAGACGCAGTAAAATCGCCGCGCGTGCTTTTGCTTAGCTTTTTGGTGATTGTGACCAACGTAGCAGGCAATGCTTTTCTTTCTTTAGGCGTGAAGGCGCTGGAGCGCGATACGGGCATCCAGTGGCTGCGTTACTTTCGTTCGCCGCTATTGATCCTGGGCGTGATCTTACTGATCTCATGGCTGCTGCTGCGGCTGGCTCTGCTGAGCGCGGCGGAAATGAGTCTGGTGCTCCCCGCCACCGCGGGCATCGCCTACGTGCTTACCAGCCTGGTCGGGCAGTTATGGCTGGGCGAGCATGTCTCCCAAGTTCACAATGGGGGACTGGTGCTGATTTCCGTTGGCGTTTTCGTCCTGGGCACGGGGCCGCAAGCCGACCGCTCTCCATCGGAGCCGCCAAACCGGTGAAGTGGATTCTGGTGTTCATCATCGTGGCCTGCACCGTGGCCAGCGATGTGATGCAAACCGGGGCCATGCGCCAGCATGGAGAAATCACGGACTTCGACCCGCGCTCTTTGGGCCGCAGCCTGCGTGCCGTGGCTAGCCGCTGGCCGCTGATTCTGTCCATCGCCTGCATGGCGCTTTCTTTTTTTGTCTTCCTGCATCTGCTGGAAATCGCGGATCTGAGCTTTTCGGTCCCAGCCACGGCGCTTACCTATGTTGTGGATGCTTTGTTTGCGCGCTACGCTTTTCATGAACACTTCAGCCCGCAGCGCTGGACCGGCATTCTGATGATTGCCGCCGGCGTTCTGCTGCTTGCGTGGTAGCCCTTGTTCTTCTATCTGACCACCGCCATCGCCGCTGCCTACCAGTTGTTCGCCTCGGCCGCGTGCCTGCTTTTTCTGGGATCGTTAAAACTGCGCGAGGCCAAACAGCCCGGGCCGGTTTCCCTTCTGAAACCCATTCGCGGATTGGATCCGGTTTTCCGCGAGGCCATTCATTCCCACACCACGCTCGACGGCGACTACGAATTCCTGTGCGGCGTGCGCGACGACGATCCAGCCATCGAGCTGCTCCGCGAGTTTCCCCAAGTGAAAATTGTGCCCGTTCGGACCATCACGCCCAACGGCAAAGTGGGCGCGCTGATCGATCTCGCCGCCGCCGCGCACAATCCGATACTGGTCGTCAACGATTCCGATATTCGCGTGGAGAAGGACTATCTACAGCGCGTCACCGCACCACTGGCCGATCCGCAAGTGGGTTTGGTCACGTGCCTGTACCGGCCCATCGGAAAAACTTTCGCTGCGCGTTTTGAAGGCATGGGCGTGACCACCGATTTCGCTCCGTCAACGCTGGTTGCCCGCTTGATTGGCGTAGATGAATTTGGCATGGGGTCGACTTTGGCATTTCGACGAGCAGATCTGGAACGGATCGGCGGCTTTGCGTCCATTGCCGATTATCTGGCCGACGATTATCAACTGGGCCGTCGCATTCATCAACTGGGCCTGAAGTGCGTGCTGAGCGACGTGATCGTGGAAACCAACATGGGCGGCAATTGGCGCGAAGTGTGGGCGCATCAGTTGCGTTGGGCCCGGACGATTCGGGTGACCAAATTTGGCGGATTTCTAGGGCTTCCCATCACCAACGCAACCCTGTGGGCTGTGATTGCGGCGCTGACTGGGCGTTGGGAGCTTGCGGCAGTCTGCTTGTTTTCACGCTTCCTGATGGCGCTGGTTTCCGGATGGCTGGTGATGCGCAGCGCGGAAACCTTGCGTCTGATTTTGCTACTGCCTTTGCGCGATATTTATGGAATCGCCGTTTGGGTGACGGCTCTGTTTGGCAAGACCGTGGATTGGCGCGGGTTGCGGTTGCGGTTGAATCGTGAAGGAAGAATTTTATAGGCTCTTCGGGCTGGCGCAACTGCGAGAACTGTAGCCTATTTCTTCCGGCCAATATAGAGCAGGAACGGGCTGGTATAGCGACTCTCCGGGCCGCGATCCCCAAAACAAATGCGGTAGATTCCGTTGAGGAGAACCTGCACTTTATCGCAAACCTGGT
>JANXYJ010000089.1 GCA_025350105.1 Terriglobia bacterium
TGGTTGAACCTGTCGTGACGCATGTCGTGACGCATGTCGTGACGCATGTCGTGACGCATGTCGTGACGCATGTCGTGACGCATGTCGTGACGCATGTCGTGACGCATGTCGTGACGCATGTCGTGACGCATGTGGTGACGCATGTCGTGACGCATGTGGTGACGCATGTCGTGCAAGCATATAAAAATGGGGCCGGGCCGCACTAGCTCCCATTTTGAGAGGCGCAAAATCAATAGGTTACCGGCTCCACGGCGCCCTTAGGCTCGGCGATTACCAGTTTGGTGAACAGGCTGCGGCCATTTCGCGATTGGGCCAGCGCCTGGGAAGCCATCAGGCGAATTATTTCCGGATGATTGTTCTGGGCACTCAGGTGCCCCAGGATCAGAGTGGAGGTGCTGGTGTCCAAGTCGTCACGGATAAAATTGCACGCCACTTCATTGGAAAGATGCCCATTGCGGCCCATAATGCGCTGTTTCAATGCCCACGGATACGGGCCCACCTTCAGCATTTCGATATCGTGATTGGCCTCCAGCAGCAGCACGTCAGAGCCACGCAGATGAAACCGAATGGATTCCGGCATGTAGCCCAGATCGGTGGCGATGGAAATCTTGATGCCTTCGGCGCGCAGTGAAAAACCAACAGGGTCTGCCGCGTCATGCGGAATGGTAAAACTGGTGACATCGATATCGCCTACCGTGAAGGAGGAACCGGCGGCGAATAATTCCAGTTTCGGGGTGTAACCGTTCGACCACGCATCACCCGACCAATCTTCGCTATTTTCGAATAGCGCGGGCGCGGTCAGGCGCGAAACGTAGACCGGGATGTCCAGCTTTTTGGCGATTGCCGCCAAGCCAGAAATGTGATCGCTGTGTTCGTGGGTGATGAGAATGGCGGTGAGCGAATCGGGTGCAATGCCGGAGGCCGTGAGGCGCTCAAAAGTCTCGCGGCGAGAGAGTCCGGCGTCGATCAATAAACGCGTACGCTCGGTTGCCACGACCGTGGAATTACCGGAACTCGACGACGCAAGCACCGAAACTTTGACCATTTTTTGTAATGCCGCCGTTTACCGTACCCGCGCGGGCCTGTTTATTCATTAGAACCGGGATGGGGACGCGATGCAAGCCAGATCTTACGTAATGCGGGCCGGAATCCCGGCGGTTGCGCAGCTTCCTGGGCTATAGCAGGTCTCCACCGATGCCTACGCCCCACCCAATGGTTGACTAACGATTACGAATCGAGGAATAGGAGGAACACCTGCAAGCGCCAGGTGCGGCAGTTGGCGCTGTGGTCGGATCTTTACGCGTCATGATCCAGGCCCGCCACCGGCAGCCCTCCCGCTGAACCTAATTGGATTGTGTGCGCTGCGCTGACGACGGAGTGAAGAGGCGCCGCCCTGCGATTTCACTGGTTTCGCTGAGACTCTACTGGACCAGCTCCACGCGGCGGTTCTTGGCCCGGCCCGCCTCAGTTGCGTTGGAGGCCAAGGGCGAGTAGAGTCCGGCGCCGAAGGAGTCTAATCGGTCCGCGGTGATGCCGTACTTGGCAGTGAGTTCGCGTACAACACTCGCAGCGCGGCGCCGGCTGAGGTCCAAATTGTAATCGGGCTTGCCCTGATTATCGGTGTGCCCGACGACATGTACCCGCAACTGCGGGTTGGCCTTCATCAGCTTTACAATCTCATCCATGGTCGGCTTGGATTCAGGCTTCACCACGTCTTTATCGGTATCGAAAAAGATGCCGTAAAGCACCACTTTCCCGGAGTCACCCATCGCTCCCTTCATTTCATCCGCGTTGACGAAGGCCATTTTCTGTTCCAAAACGTCTGGCGTGATGGCTACCACTTCGGCCAGGGCGCGGCCTTTCTTTACCGTTGCTGCCATGCTTTCCGGGATCACACCATCGTTATAAGAAGTGACGAAAACCAAAAAATAGCTGGGCTTGGCGTCGTGTGATTTGCCAATGATCAGGCGCTCGTCGGCTTCGTTGTACTCCAGGATTTGGCCCAGACCGTCTTCCTCGGAGATCTTATCGAACACAGGGCCGAACCAGCCCGGGCCGCCAAGCTTCTTTTCATAAATGGTTTCCAGGCCCAGGCGCTGGAACTCCAATTTGTAATTGCGCAGCAGTTCGGTGGCGGTACGGCCTTCCGGCGCGGCGTAGGTGTAACGGCTTACCTGGCCTTCCACGGAAAGACTCTTCGAGTTATCAGGCGGAGGGCTAAGCGGGAGCACATATTCGTCGAATTTAGGGGCACGATAGCCGATGATCTGGCTGCCTTCGTAGCGCTTCATGCCGGGAGGGTCCTTGGATCCGTCAAGATCCGCGGCGTGAAGAACTGGGATGAGTAAAAGTGCGAAGAGATACCGCATATTCGTGAATGTAGCAGAGTTGAGTCCGTACTATTGCCCGCGCGACAGAAAGAAAGCAGCCAAATCTCTGGATCCGTGCACCACGCTGATCACTTGAATCGGTTTGGTTTCCCACACGTAGGCCACCACGTAGGAATAAAAATTCCAAAATCGATACTTGGCGCTGAGGAGTTCGGGATGGTGGTGACCAATCCCAGGCGACTGACCTAACAGGTTGAGTCCCGCGTAAAATTCGCTCCGAAGCCGTTCCGCGACAGCAGGGTTGTCTTCGGCGATGTCCAGAAGGATCTCTTTTAGATCATTTTGAGCTTCTGGCGTGAGAAGAAAGAGAGGCTTCACGGATTTTTAGCTTTAGCACGCAATCTTTCGGCAATCATTTCGCGGAGTTCCTCGAATACCACATCGCCGTTTAACAGCTCGCCACGTTCGGCTTGGTCAGCGCCTCGCTTTAATTTTCTTTTCAGTAGGCTGGATGCTTCGTCGCGTTCCTTCTCGTGGCGCTCCAAAAGCCGCAACGCCTCTCTCACCACTTCGCTGGTCGTCTGATATCGCCCGGATTGAACACGGCTTTGCAGGAAAGCATCAAGCTCGGGTGTGATCGAAATATTGACGGTGGTCCGCTGTGTGGCCATGAGTTCAGCATGCGCCGTTTGGCACATTGTGTCAAGGAGCATAATCCAGGAGCACAGACTCCATCTAGAACCAACGTTGTCTTTGCCTTAGGTCCTCAAGCGCTGTGCAGTGAAGTTTGCCTGCCTCGTTGTCACAGGTTTGCATCGCCAAGTGGATGCGCAAGACAATATCTAGACCCTCGGCTGCGCCATGCACAATCTGAACCCGGGGGGTTCCTTTGCTGCGATCTCCTAACCCACTCTTGAGACGTGCGAACCTGTCTCGCAATTCATCAACGTTCTGAGTGGCATCACCGTAGCGATCATCGGTCCATTTTCGGTAGTCATCCGCAGCGAAAAAAGTGATCAAAGAGCTTATGGATACGTATAGGTTCAAGGGATTCTCCTTTTAATTGTGTCGTTAACTGATTTCACTGCCAATAATTCCGATCCAAACTTCGATATTGCACCGCTTCTGCTAAATGTTTGGCGCTGACGGAAGCCGAATGATCCAGGTCCGCCACCGTGCGGGCGACTTTCAAGATGCGGTCGTGCGCGCGGGCGCTGAGGCCCATTTTGCGGACGGCCAGCTCCAACGTGCGTTCGCCTGCGGCATCCAGTTCGCAGAAATCGCGCAGTTGCCCGGAGGGAATGTGCGCGTTGATGAAGCCTCTCTTTTCTTGTACAGCACGTGCCGCGCAAACCCGTTCACGCATTTCTGACGACGGTATGCCATTGCCTTTGCCGCGCAGCTCCTGATAAGGCACGGCGGGAACTTCTACGTGCAAATCAATGCGGTCCAGCAGCGGTCCGCTCAATTTGCCCAAATATCTCTGGATAATGGCCCCGGTGCAGCGGCACTCGCGGGTGGTGTCGCCATAAAAGCCGCACGGGCAAGGGTTCATGGCGCCGATCAACAAAAAACTGGCCGGGAAAGACAGCGTCATGGTGCTGCGCGCTAAACGGATGCAGCGGTCTTCCAAAGGCTGGCGCAGCATTTCCAAAACATTTCTTTGAAATTCCGGGAGTTCGTCCAAAAACAAAACGCCGTTGTGCGCCAGGCTGACCTCGCCGGGGCGCGGGATGCCGATGCCTCCTCCGATAAAACCGGCATCGGACACGGTATGATGCGGCGCCCGAAAAGGCCGGGCGCTTAAGATTCCCATGCCTTTGGCCAAAACGCCCGCCACGCTATGGACCTGGGTGGTTTCCACGGCTTCCTGAAACGACAATGGCGGCAGAATGCCGGGAAAACGCTTGGCCAACATCGTTTTGCCGGACCCCGGCGGGCCAATCATCAACACGTTGTGGGATCCGGCGGCGGCCACTTCCAGGGCGCGCTTGGCGGTGGTTTGGCCGCGCACGTCTTTGAAGTCATGCTCATTGTCGGTAACGGCGGACGAATCGGCGACTTTTCTTTCGACCGGCTGAAACCGTTCACGCTCGCGCAGAAAGCCGACCACTTCGCTCAAATGGTGTAATCCGTATACGTTTACGCCCCCGGCGATGGCGGCTTCGGCACCGTTGTCCGCAGGCACAATCAGGTTGCGGATACCGTCTTTCTGCGCGGCGACAGCGATGGAAAGCGTCCCGCGCACCGGGCGAAGGGTCCCGTCCAGCGACAGTTCGCCGACGAAGAGATGGTCTTCGGGAAGCGTACATACGCCCATGGCGCCCAGGATGCCCAGGGCCATCGGAAGGTCGAAGCCCGCACCTTCTTTGCGGACGTTGGCCGGGGCCAGATTAATCGTGACCGATCTTCCTGGGTAGCCGAAACCAGAATTGAGCAGTGCGCTCTTAATCCGCTCGCGGCTTTCACGCACCGCGGTATCCGGCATGCCTACCGTGATGAAATCACGCTGGTTGCTGCTGCCGTACATGTCCACTTCGACATCGATGAAGTGCGCTTCTATGCCGTAGACTGCAGCCGAGCGGGTCCGGGAAAGCGCCATTAACCTGTAGTGCGTCGAGGCTAGGATTTTTCTCGTGCAAGTATCTGCCAAGCAACCACGTAGGCAGCGACGTCAGCAACGACGTGAGCAACGACGTGAGCAACGACGCACGAAATGACAGGGGCGAAAAAAGGGCTGTTGCGCGTTTTTGATAATGTCCCCATGAGCGGTTAATAGAAATGTCCCCATAAGCGAGCCTCAAAGAGGGGTTCGAGATGGGGGAGAACAGGGATGAGCGAGCGAGAGATGATGCGCGCGACGGTTTTGGGGCAGGTG